>JBKPMS010000093.1:0-21199 GCA_046732275.1 Actinomycetota bacterium
GCGGCCGTCGTCGCGCTCGTGCTGCTCAATGAGAGCATCACCGCGGTCCAGATCGTCGGCGGCCTGGCGATTGCCGGCGGCATCGTTCTCGCGACGCGACGCGCTGCCCCGCCCGAGCCGCCGGCGGACTAAGCTTCTTCCGAGATGGGGCAGAACGCCGACTTCATGCCGATCGACGGCTGGGACCACCTCGAGCTGTACATCGGCAACGCAAAGCAGGCGGCGTTTTTCTACGAGCAGGCGTTCGGCTTCACGCGGACCGCATACGCCGGGCCGGAAACCGGTGTCCGCGACCGCGCGTCCTACGTCGTCGAGCAGGCCGACATCCGCCTGGTGCTCACGAGCGGTCTGCGACCCGACAGCGAGATCGCCCGCTTCGCGTGCGCCCACGGCGACGGCGTCAAGGACACGGCCCTCACCGTCCCCGATGCGACCGAGGCGTACCGCCAGGCGGTGCAACGCGGCGCGCGCGGGGTCGTCGAGCCGCACTGGGTCGAGGACGAGTTCGGCTGCGTCGAGCGCGCGACGATCGCGACATACGGCGAGAACGTGCACACGTTCGTGAACCGCCGTGAGTACGCAGGCCCGTTCCTTCCCGGTTACCAGGCCGTCGCGACGACGAACGGCCAGCCGGCCACGGGGGTCGGGCTCAAGGCGATCGACCACGTCGTCGGCAATGTCGAGCTCGGCCGCATGAACTACTGGGTCGAGTTCTACGAGCGGACGATGGGCTTCACGAACATCATCCACTTCGGCGACGAGCAGATCCACACTGAGTACTCGGCGCTGATGTCGAAGGTGATGGCGGACGGTGAGGGAAAGATCAAGTTCCCGATCAACGAGCCGGCAGAAGGCAAGCGGAAGAGTCAGATCGAGGAGTACCTCGAGTTCTTCGGCGGCCCGGGAGTGCAGCACGTCGCGCTCCAGTCGGAGGACATCGTCCGGACGGTCGAGGCGCTGCAGCAGCGAGGCGTCGCGTTCCTGTCGACGCCGGAGTCGTACTACGACGACGCGGTCGAGCGCGTCGGTGAGATCGGGGAGGACTGGGACGACCTGCGCCGGCTCCGGATCCTCGTCGACCGCGACGAGGACGGCTACCTCCTCCAGATCTTTACGAAGACCGTTCAGGACCGGCCGACTCTCTTTTTCGAGGTGATCGAGCGTCACGGCGCGCGCGGGTTCGGCGAAGGAAACTTCAAGGCGCTCTTCGAGGCGATCGAGCGCGAGCAGGCCCTCCGCGGCAACCTCTAGCCGCTGAAACCTCTGGCCGCGGGTAAGACTTCAGCCGTGAACGGAGGCGGGCTCCTGGGATCGGCTCGGCGGCAGGCGTGGACACTCGAAGAGGTCGGGCACCGGCCATGGCCGGTGCCAGAGCGGCCGTGGGTGATGGGGCAGACGTGGGACGACCTGCTGTTCGTCCACTACCGCGTGCCTGTCGAAGAGCTACGGAGGCACGTCCCGGGCGGCCTCGAAGTGGAGGAGCATTCGGGCAGCGGCTGGCTGGGCGTCACGCCCTTCGCAGTGACAGGCCTACGCGCGCGGGGAGCGCCGCCCGTGCCGTATGTCTCCGATTTCCTCGAGCTGAACGTCCGCACGTACGTGACGCGGGACGAGAAGCCCGGAATCTGGTTCTTCTCGCTCGATGCGTCCAGCCGGCTCGCCGTCGAGGCGGCCCGCCGGTTCTACCGCCTGCCGTACTTCCACGCGCACATCTCCTTGTCGCGCGCGGAGGAGCGGATCACCTACGACTGCAGCAGGCACGAGGGCAAGGCGTTCAGCGGGAGCTACGGCCCGACCGGCGCCGTCTTCGAAGCGGAGCCCGGCTCGCTCGAGCACTTCCTCGCGGAGCGGTACTGCCTCTACGCCGAGCACGAGGGCAAGATTTATCGCGCCGAGATCCACCACCGTCCGTGGCCGCTTCAACCGGCGGAGGCGCGGATCGATCTCGACACGATGCCGCCCGGCGATCTACGGCGGAGCGACGACGAGCCGGTCTTGTATTACTCGGCGCGGCAGGACGTCGTCATCTGGACGCTCGCCGACGCGTAGGCGGCAGCGCCATGAATCCCCAGCGCCGAACAGCGCTCGTTTCGGTCGTCGCAGCCGTCGTCCTCATCGCCATCAAGCTCGGCGCGGGCCTCGCTGCGCACAGCCTGGGGCTCATCTCCGAGGCACTCCACTCCGGAACGGATCTCGTCGCCGCGCTGCTGACCTTCTTCGCCATCGGCGTCGCGGTCCGGCCTGCCGACGTCGGACATCAGTACGGCCACGGCAAAGCGGAGCATCTGTCCGCCCTCGCAGAAGGAGCGATTCTCGTCGTAGCGAGCTGCTTCATCGCGTGGCGGGCGATCACGCACCTCGTCGGCGCGCGCGAGACGTCGGTCGAGGCGACCTGGTACGCGTTCCTCGTGATCGGCATCGTCATCGCGATCGATCTGAGCCGAACGGTTGTGTCGCGGCGCGCTTCACGGCGCTACCGGAGTGATGCGCTCGCAGCGAACGCGCTTCACTTCGGCAGCGATCTCGCCGGGTCGGCCGCCGTGTTGCTGGGGCTTATTCTCGTTCATGCCGGTTATCCGCGTTCGGACTCGGCTGCCGCGCTGTTCGTCGCGGTGCTCGTCCTGTTCGCGGCCGCGCGACTGATGAAGCGGAACGTCGACGTGTTGATGGACCGCGCACCGGCCGAGGCCGAAGAAGCTGCGCGTGCAGCGATCGCGGGGATCGAGCCGGCCGTTGCACTCGAGCGTCTGCGCATGCGCCAGGCCGGTGGCCGCCAGTTCGCGGACGTCGTCATCGGTGTGTCGCCGGGCGCCGCCGTCGGGCAGGGCCACGCCGCGGCCGACCGCGTCGAGGCGGCACTCCACGATGCGTTGCCCGGCAGCGACGTCGTCGTCCACGTCGAGCCTCAGGAGGATCAGGCTGCAATCCGAGAGCGGGCGCTGAACGCGGCGCTCGGCGTCCCTCGAGTCCGTGAGGTGCACAACGTGGGTGTCCTCGACGTCGGCGGCCGCACCGAGGTGTCCCTCCATCTGAAGCTGCCGGGGGAGCTGACGCTCGAGGAGGCGCACAGCGTCGCGACGCAGGTGGAGCAGGCGATCGCGGCGGCCGTGCCGGAGGTCGATGCGGTGCAGACACATCTCGAGCCGCTAACCGAGGTGGGCGCGGGACGGCGGATCGAGGATGACGCCGCGGTGCGCGATCTCGTGCGCCGGATCGTTCGCGACGTCGCGGGCGAGGAGCCGCGTGAGCTGCGGTTCCTGAACACGGACGAAGGAGTGCTTGCCTTTCTGACGCTCGGGCTCGACCCCGAGAGCCATCTGGCGGACGCACACGCCCGCGCGAGCGAGATCGAGGAGCGGATCCGGCGCGCACGGCCCGACATCAGCGACGTCGTCGTCCACACGGAGCCCTAGCGCGTGCGGCTGTGCATGTTCACGCCGCGCGAGCTCGAGCTCGAGCGGGGTTGGCCCGGGATCATCGAAGGGGAGACCGTCGTCCAGCTAGCGGCGCAGACGCTGCAGGCGTTCTTTACGGGCGGCGGCAAGGCGCGTCGCCATGCCGAGTACCGGTTGGACGACGTCGATTTTCGTCCGCCTGTGCTGCATCCCCCGTCGGTGCGGGATTTCTACGTGTTCGAGCAGCACGTGAAGACGGCGCGCGCCTCTCGCGGGCTTGAAGTGCCGCAGGAGTGGTACGAGATTCCGGTCTTCTATTTCTCGAACCCGGCCGCGATCTACGGGCCGGGCGACGAGATCCCGAAGCCCCCGGACACGAACGAGCTCGACTACGAGCTCGAGGTCGCGGCCGTGATCGGGGCCAACGGGGAGATCGGCGGCTTCACGGTGATGAACGACTGGTCGGCGCGGGATCTGCAGCGGAGGGAGATGCGGGTCGGGCTAGGCCCGGCGAAGGGCAAGGACTTTGCGACGAGCATCGGCCCGATCCTCGTCACGCCGGACGAATTCGACGGTTCCGCCGGCGTGATGGTCGCACGAGTCAACGGCGAGGAGCGCTCCCGCGGAAACCTCGCGGACATGGGCCACTCGTGGGACGCAATCGTCGCGGCGGCCGCGCGGAACACCCATCTTCGTCCCGGCGACATCCTCGGGTCGGGGACGGTCGGCACCGGCTGCATCCTGGAACTCGGCGACGGGAAGTGGTTGCAAAGCGGCGACGTCGTCGAGCTAGAGGTGGAGGGGATCGGCGTGCTGCGGAACTCCGTGGCCTAATAGGACATGTTAGTAGCATGTGATAATGTGCAGCGCATGGCGCATATTCAGATCCGCAATGTCCCGCCCGACCTGCATCGCACGCTGAAAATCCGCGCGGCCGCCTCCGGGATGACGCTGTCGGACTATCTCCTCGAAACTGTGATTCGGCCCCTCGGCACCCTCCCGACGATGGTCGAAATGGCAGAACGCGTGCGCCGACTGCCGGAGTCCGATCCCACCGAGACCACGGGCGAGGCGATTCGCGCAGAGCGTGGTCGTCGCTGACGCCTCCTCCCTTGTCGACTTTCTGATCAGAAGACGGAGTGTCGGCGACTGGGTCGGCGATCACCTTGCGAAGGCAGGAATCGCGCACTGCCCACACCTGGTCGATGTCGAGGTCGTGTCTGCCTTACGTCGGCTCGTCCGTCATGGACGGCTTGAACCGGAGGTGGCCGGGCGTGCCCTCCACCTCTTTTCGGCACTGCGCATTCAGCGCTATGCGGTCACTGTCTTGCTCGAGCGTTTGTGGTCGCTGCGGGAGCACGTCTCGGCATACGACGCTTGCTACGTCGCACTGGCAGAGTCCCTTGACCTTCCCCTCCTGACGACCGATTCCGGGCTCGCGCAAAGCCACGGTCATGACGTACAGATCGTTGCCTATCCGGCTTGACTCTTCCCCAAGGGCAGACGGCATCGTGAGCGTCGACATGGAGAACCTGATGCCGATCGGCGAGTTCGCGTCTGCGTCGCGGCTTTCGCCGAAGGCGCTTCGACTGTACGGCGAGAACGGCCTGCTGGCGCCGGCGTGGGTGGATCCCGACTCGGGCTATCGCTACTACCGGCCGGATCAGCTACGTGAGGCGACGCTGGTCGCCTTCTTGCGCCGGGCGGGAATGCCGCTCGCCGAGGTCCGGAGCTTCCTGCGCGACCCGACCCCCGAGCGGCTCGAGGCATACGAGCAGCGTGCGACGGACGAGTTTGCCGAGCGGCGCCGGGTTCTTCGACACGTCAAACGACTGCTGAAGGAGGAGCCAATGTACGACGTCGTCACGAAGCGAGTCGAGGAGCAGCCGTACGTGAGCAAGGCCGGGCACGTCACCGTGCGGGAGCTCGAGACGTTCATCTGCAACACGTTCGAGGAGCTGGGCTACGAGAACGCTCCGGCCCCGCCGTTCGTCCTCTACCACGGGATGGTGAATCACGAGGAGGACGGGCCGGTGGAGGTGTGCGTTCCGAGCGCAGACGGCGACGATCGCCTGCCTGGCGGGGACGTCGCTCACACGCAGATCTCAGGCCCGCAGTGTGAGTTCCCGGAGATCCTCGGCGCGTACGAGGCGGTCTACCGCTGGGCGAAGGACCACGGCCGCGAGCCGGACGGGCCGCCGCGCGAGATCTACTTCAACCGGATCGGCGAGCCCCTGCAGATGGAGATCGCGCTGCCCCTGCGCTGAGCGCGAAGATACGCCGCGTGGGCGCGGTCGTCGTCGTGGGGGCAGGAATCATGGGTTCGGCGAGCGCGTACGCGCTCGCGCGTGACGGGCACGACGTCCGGCTGCTGGAGCAGTTCCGTGTCGGCCACACGCACGGCTCGAGTCACGGCCGGTCGCGGATCGTCCGGCTCGCATACCCCGAGCTGGAGCTCGTCGAGCTCGCCAAGGAGTCTTTCGCTGGTTGGCGCGCGCTCGAGCGCGAGTCCGGACAGGAGCTGCTGGAGCTGAACGGGCTGCTCGAGCTCGTCGAGGATCCGGCGCAGAGCTCGCGCGATGCGCTCGACACCGCGGGCGCGGAGTACGAGCTGCTCGGCTCCGACCAAGCGCGCAGCCGCTGGCCCGTCGGCGTGCCGGACCGCTGGACCGCGCTCTTCCAGCCGGAGGCGGGCATCGTCCGCGCGGACCGCGCCCACAGGGCGTTCGTCGACTGTGCGGTCGCGCGAGGTGTGCACATCGAGGAGCAAATGCGCGTCGAATCTGTGGACGACGTGGACGCCGACGCCGTGGTGGTGACTGTGGGCCCATGGGCCGGAAGGTTCTTTCCGGACCTGCCTCTGCGGACGACGCGCGAGACCGTGGCCTACTTTCGGCGCGAAGGCGGTGCACTTCCGTCCATCGTTCAGCTCAACCCGGTCACGCGGGGGCATGCCATGTACTCGCTGCACGATCCGCTCCATGGGCTCAAGGCCGGGGCGCATCACGCCGGCGTGGAGACCGATCCCGATGTGCCCGGAGAGCCGGATCCAAAGCTCGTCGCCCGCATCGCCGACTGGGTCCGGGAACACTATCCGGACGCCGAGCCCGAACCCGTCGGGGCGGAGACGTGCATGTACACCACGACTCCGGACGAGCGATTCATCCTGGAACGGCGCGGCCGGGTGGTGATCGGCTCCGCGTGCAGCGGCCACGGGTTCAAGTTCGCGCCGGCGATCGGGAACCGGCTCGCTGCGATGGCCGCGGATATCCTCTAGTCATGCCGTTCTACCAGCGGCTCGGGGACGTCCCGAGGAAGCGTCACATCCAGTTCCGAGACAACGGATCACTCCTGACCGAGGAGGTCATGGGCATGGAGGGCTTCGTCGGCATGGAGTCGATCCTGTACCACCTCCAGTCGCCCTGTCGCGTGATGGAGGTCGGCGACTTCGAGGAAATCGAGCGCGACGAGTGGGTGCCGGACGCGCATGCGCACCGGCACTTCAAGACGTACGGCATCGACGCCGAGGGCGACGAGATCACCGGCCGACGCGTGCTGATGTGGAACGACGACGTCGAGATCTCGCTCTGCCGCCCGAAGGACGAGATGGACTACTTCTTCCGCAACGGCGAAGGAGACGAGGTCGTCTTCGTCCACGAGGGCAGCGGAACACTGGAGACGATCTTCGGGAACGTGCCCTACAAGGACGGCGACTACGTCGTCATCCCGCGCGGCACGACGTACCGCTTCCGGCCGGAGGGCGAGCAGCGGTATCTCGTCTTCGAGACGCCCGGGCTGATCGAGATCCCGAAGCGCTACCGGAACCAGTACGGCCAGATGCTCGAGGGCGCGCCCTATTACCACCGCGACATCCATCCGCCTGTCGAGCTCAATACGCATCGCGACAAAGGGGAGTTCCCTGTCAAGGTGCGAGTGCGGGGCGGCTACCAGACCTACGTCATCGACTACCACCCGTTCGACGTCGTCGGCTGGGACGGCTACCTCTACCCCTGGACGTTCTCGGTGCACGACTTCGAGCCGATCACCGGCCGCATTCACCAGCCGCCGCCGTCACATCAGACGTTCCAGGGGCGGAACTTCGTCATCTGCTCGTTCTGCCCGCGCAAACTCGACTTCGACCCGCTCGCAGTGCCGATCCCGTATCACCACTCGAACCTGCAGTCGGAGGAGATGATCTATTACGTCTCCGGCAAATTCGGTTCGCGGCGCGGAGTCGACGTCGGGTCGATCACGCTGCATCCGTCGGGTCTCCCGCACGGTCCGCAGCCGGGCCTGGCGGAGAAGTCGATCGGCATGCACGAGACGCACGAGCTCGCCGTGATGTGCGACACCTTCTATCCGCTCCGCTTGACGAAGTTTGCGAAGGAGCTCGACGACGGGAAGTACGCGTACTCGTGGTACGAGAACGCGGAAGAGGGTGCGACGGCGGACGAAGCCTCCGTCGACGGCGACGCGAGCGGCGCCGGCCTCACCTCACACTTCTGATCCTCCGCGACGTCTGAAAGCCGCCTGCGGCGGCGCGGCCCGTGGCTAGAAGAGACCCCGCCGGACCCCTACGGAACGAGCCTCTGTGGAGAGAACGTGACACTCTTGTAACGGTGCCTGGCACCCGGACAGGGCCGGCCGCAGAGGCGCGCGGTGACGCCAAAACCAGAGGGTCCGAGTGCCTTTTGATGCAGTTTCGCGACGCTTTCCCGACGGTGCCTGGCACCGGGGGTGACACTTCGGGACGGCGGTTCGATGGGTCGCGGCCGGAAGAGTCGGGCGCCGCGCCCGCTCGCAGCTTCACCTGACCCCACTAGCCTGAGCCGCCGTGGCTCACCTGGCCGTTCCGCAGCCGTACGACTTCGAGCGGTCGCTCGACCGCTTCTCGTTCTGGGGTGTCGACCGCGCGAACGTCTGGCTCGAGGGTGCCCTGTACCGCGTCGTCGACGGGCGCGAGGTGCGCGTCAGCCCTGCCGAAGGAGGGGTGGACGTCGAGCCGCTCGACCAGGTCACGGAGCCGGTTGTTCGAAAGCTCCTCGGCCTCGAGCTCGACCTCGAGTCGTTCGTCGTCTTCGCACAACACGAGCCGGCGCTGGCGCGCGCGGTCGGGCTCCTGCCGGGATTCCGGCCACCGCTCGCACCGGACCCTTTCGAGGCGCTCATCACCTCCGTGACGGCGCAACAGGTCTCGTTGTATTCGGCCTTCGCCGTCCGCAGCCGGTTCGTCGAGCGCTTCGGCGTTCCCGGCGAGCACGCCGTGGCATTCCCGACGCGCGAGCGGATCGCCGCCGCAAAAGAAGAGGAGCTCACATTCCTCGGCTTCTCACGCCGTAAGGCGGAGTACGTCCTCGGGATCGCACGCGCCGACCTCGACTTCGACGAGCTCCCGTTGCTTCCAGACGACGAGGTGAAGGCCCGGCTGACGGCGTTGCGCGGGATGGGCGAGTGGAGCGCGGACTGGTTTCTCGCCCGCCACCTCGCCCGGCCGGAGGCGTGGCCCGCAGGCGACCTCGGGCTCCGCAAGGCGGTCCTCACCTTCTACCCTGACGTCACCGACGTCCGCGCTGCCGGCACCCGTTTCCGTCCGTTCCAGAACTTGAGCGCCCACTACCTTCTCGCCGCACTGCGTTACCAGTGACGATTCGCCCCGTAAAGCAGGCCGACCGACAAGTCGTCCGCGAGCTCTGGGAACAGTTCGAGGAGGAGCTCGGCGGTCCCGACTATCTGCGCGAGTCGTGGGATGAGGCCTGGTCCGATCTGTCCGAGACGATGCGCAGCGGCGCTGCGCTGATCGCCGAGGAGGACGAGCGTGCCGTCGGCTTCATCTTCTGCGTCCTCGGCGACATCGGCCGGAAGACGGCCCACGTCACAGACCTGTACGTGACGCAGGACGCGCGTGGGCGCGGGATCGGCACCGCGCTTCTCGAGGCGATCGTCGAGCCCGCGCGCGAAGCAGGGCTCAACCACGTGAGCCTCGAGGTCCTGACGCGCAACAGCGAGGCTCGCCGGCTCTACGACAGGCTCGGCTTCGTGCCGGTCGACGTCTTCATGGTGGCGCCGCTCGGTGCGTTCGCCGAGCGTCTTGGCAGCGAGGAGCGTCCTCCGTCGTTCGCGTCGCTGCACGTGCAGACGGACGACGAAGCGGGGGTCGAACGGGCGCTGAGGCAGTACCTGCCGCGGCTCGGGCATTCGGCGTTCACCGAGGTGAGCCGGGAGGCGAACGGCTGGGTCGGCGTCGTCGACGACCTGTGCGACCGCGACCGCAGTGCACAGCGCCGCCTCGGTACCGAGTTGTCCGAGCGGATGGGCGTGCCGGTGATCGCTCTCGCGCTCGAGGAAGAGACCGTCGTCCGCTTCCTGCTCTTCGAGCGCGGGCGCATGGTGGACGAGTACCTCTCGGTCCCGACGTACTACGGGGACCTGAACAAGGCGGACGAGCTCTCCCTTTCCGCAAATGCGACGCTCGTGTCGCGGCTGACCGGCGCGGATCCTGCAACGGTACGCGCCGTGGCGCGTGTCGCATCCTCCCCGTCGGAGCTGCCGCCCGCGCGCGAGCTCATCGGCCAGATCGCCGAGCTGCTGGGCGTCGAGGCTAGGATCGACCGGTAATGACGCTCTACGACGCCGGTCGCTGCCCGTACTGCGCGCGCGTGCGGATCGCGCTCGCCGAGAAGGGGATCGAGTACGAGACGGTAGAGATCGATCTCTCCGACCGGCCCCCGTGGCTGTACGAGAAGAACCCGCTCGGGCGCGTCCCCGTGCTGGAGGAGGGCGCCTTCGTCCTGCCGGAGTCCGCGGTGATCAACGAGTACCTCGAGGAGCGGAACCCGGAGCCGCCGTTGTGGCCGGTCGACAGCGAGCAGCGAGCGCAGGCGCGGCTGCTCGTCTTCCGGTTCGACGAGCTGTCGAAGCCCTACTACGCCCTGCGGCGTGAGGAAGATGGGGCGGCCGAGGCGTTCGACGGGGCGCTGGCCCGCCTCGATGCCGTGCTCGAGGAGCGGCCGTTCCTCACCGGGCCCGAGTTCGGGCTTGCGGACATCTCCTACGTGCCGTGGATCCTGCGCGCACGTGACCGCATGGACGTCGACATCGGGAGATTTCCGGCGGTCGCCGCGTGGCTCGAGCGGCTCGAAGCGCGTCCCTCGATCGCCGCCGAGGTCGAGCTCGTCGCAGCTTCGTGAACGTCGCTTCGCCGTACGCGACTTTCCACAACAGTGTCTGAGCTCCCTCCCGTCGTCGACGTCGAGTGGCTCGTGGTGGAGCTGGGCAAGGAAGACCTCTTCCTCGGCGACGTCCGCGGACCGAATGCGCACGCGCGCGGCCACATTCCGGGGTCGAGGCCGCTCGTTCTCGGCTCTCCGCCGCCGATGACCGACCCGGAGATGCTGGAAGCACTCGCGGCGGAAGTGGCGCTCCGCCTTCGACGCCACGGCGTGACCGGGGGCGAACGGCTCGTGCTCTATGACCGAGGCGACGGTGTGGGTGCGATGCCGGCTGCGCAGATGGCGGAGCTAGCCGGCCATCCCCGGGTTGCCGTCTTGCTCGGCGGCCTTGCGGCGTGGGAGAGAGACGTCGAGGTCGGACAGGTCGAGCTGACGCCCGTCAAGACGACGTTCGAGCCGCGCCTCGCCGCAGTCCCGACGCGGGCCGAACTGCGGAACCGGCTCGGTGACCCGGCGCTGACCATCCTCGACGTCCGTACGGCGGACGAGTATCGGGGGAAGCACGGCTATCCGTGCGACCCACGACAGGGTCGTATCCCCGGCGCGCGGCACGTCCACGTCCAGGACCTGTTCGCGTCGACCGGGCAGCCGCTTCCGGGCGATCACGTGCGCGCACTCGTCGGAGATCCGGAGGAGATCGTCGCGTACTGCCACTCGGGGTCGCGATCCGCCCTCGCGACGCTCGCGCTGCGCGGAGCGGGCTACCGCGCGCGGAACTACGCCGCCTCGTGGCACGAATGGTCGCGACATGACGACCTGCCGATGGAGAAGGGCTAGGACACGGAGGAGCCCGTTTGTCGAGCGAGAACCAGGCGTCATGATCTCGACGGCGGCTGAGCAGGGCACGCTCGCACGGGTGCTACCGCCGTGGTGGTTGCTGCTGGTCACGGGCATCGGCTGGATGCTCGTGGGGCTCATCGTCTTGCGCTTCGACTACACCTCGGTGAGCGCGATCTCGATCCTGTTCGGGATTGTTGCGATCGCGGCGGGTGTGCTCGAGATCTTCGCGCTGATCCTCGCCCGCGGCTGGTGGAAGGTGCTCCACATCATCTTGGCGATTGTCTTCTTCGTCGCCGGAATCGTCTCGTTCATTCACCCCGGTGACACGTTCGCCGCGCTGGCGGCCGTCTTCAGCTTCTTCCTGATCTTCGCCGGGACGTTCGACATCGTGGCGGCGATCTCTGCTCGACGGGAGATCGAGGTCTGGTGGTTGCAGCTCGTCGGCGGGATCATCGAGGTCGTGCTCGGCTTCTGGGCGGCCGGCTATTACGGCCGAAGCGCCGTCCTTCTCGTCGCGTGGGTCGCAGCGTTCACCCTGATCCGCGGCGTCAGGGACATCGTGCTCGCCTTTCGCATTCGCGAGGTGCAGCACGAAGGCTCTTCCTGAAAGGCGGGCGAGCCTAGACCGGCGCCGCTACGCGTTCGGCGACGTCGACGAACGCGTTGCAGAGAGTGCGACCGAGCTCGTTCCACTCGGCGATCTGCTCTCGCGTCTCCGCCAGCAGGGCTTCCGAGTCGACGGGCACCTCCTCGGGCTCGTCGGCCCACCGCTCGATCTGCTCGAACGTCACCTCGGGATGGAACTGCACGCCCCACGCGCTGTCGCCGAGGCGGAATGCCTGCGTGCACGCGTCGCTGCGGGCGAGCTCTACGGCTCCCGCCGGCACCTCGTACGTGTAGTAGTGCCACTGCAAGGATTCGAACCGCCCCGGCAGGCGTCCGAGCAACGGATCGTTGTCCGCGTCCTCCGTCAGCTCGACCGGATACCACCCGATCTCGGGTGACTCCACCGGCCATACCGGTGCATGCGCCGCCTTTGCGAGGAGCTGCGCGCCGAGGCAGATCCCGAGCACGGGCATGCGGAGATCCAGCAGCCGCTGGATGAACAGGTTCTCGTCTCGCAGCCAGGGATGGTGGCCCTCCTGGTCGGCGTGCATCGATCCCCCGAAGACGAGCACTCCGGCATAGGCGTCGAGCGGCCGCGGCAGAGGCTCGTCCCACGCCAGGCTCCACTCCTCCAGTTGGTACCCGCGCGCCTCGACGACGGGCCCGAATACTCCGGCCCGCACGTCCGAGCCGTGGATGACCCCGAGGAAGTTCATCAGCTCGGCGCCGAGACCGGAACCTTCGCCGCCTGCAGGAGACGCTGCAGCGCCTTGGCGTTCGCGGCTGCCTGCGCCATCCGACCGCCGCGACCATCCGGGCTGGTCGCGTTGTTGTTGAAGAACGCGTAGGCCTGCTCGGCCTGCTCCGACAGCTCGCGCAACGGCGGGACCCACTCCGCGAGCTCCTCCTCGGAGTACAGGTAGTCGAAGCGCTCCGATGCGCTGCCACCGCGCTTGTTCCACGTGTCCGCATTGCGCCCGTGGAAGCGGACGTAAGCGGTCGGACTCGTCAACGCAAGGACCGTCGGCACGAGGTTCTTCGCCCCCTCGATGCGGGGCGCATCGACGATCACGTGCGTCGCGCCGATGTTCTCGAGGAAGCGAAGCGTCTCGTCACGGTGCTCGTCGTCGAGCCAGCTCACGTGGCGGAACTCGACGAGCATCTCGTCCGCGCCGAGCTGCTCGCGAGCCCAGCGCAGGTAGTCGAGCGACCGGTCCTTGTAGACGACGTAGGAAGGGAACTGGAACAGGATGCCGCCGAGCTTCCCCGTGGCACGCAGCGGCTCGAGCGCCTCGAGGAACCTGCGGAAGACCTCGCCGCGAAACTCGCGCGACGGGCGCTCGACGCGGCCGCGGTCGTCCACCGGAGCGTCGTCACGAAGGTCGGGCGGAAGCGCCTCCACTTTCACCGGATGGCGCGTCATCAACCCGAACGCCTTCACGTGCATGACGAAGTCGTCCGGCGTCCGTTCCGCCCAGCGCTGCACCATCGGCTCGGCCGGAAGCCGGTAGTACGTCGAGTCCACTTCGACGGTGTCGAAGTGCTGGGCGTAATAGGCGAGTCGCTCCCCCGCGGGAGTCCCCTTCGGATACCAGTGCTTCGAGAGCGCCTCGTCCGCCCAGGAGCAGGTCCCGATCCGCACCTCCGTCATGTCCTCAGGATACGAGACGGGGCCGAGGCGACCCCGTCTCGAGCCGTCCTACATCCGCACTCTGATCTTGCGGCTCAGGGTGGTGAAACCCGCGGCGGTTGCGCTCACGCATCGGACGCCCGGACGGGTCGGTGATTGGCAGCCGCTGCTCGTGATGTCGCGTTCGCCCACGGTGACGCGAGCCTGGAAGATGGTGATCGACCGCCTTCCGCTCTTCCTCAGGAGAATTGTGTAGAGCCCTCTCGGCGTCGTCGTGGGGCGGAAACGCGCCTTGCCGTTCACAAGCAGGTTGACCGACGCGCCAGCCACCGCGGCACCGGCCTGGGTGACGGTGCCCGACAGGCGCAGCGTGCGCGTCTTCCTGTTCACGACCCGCCTAGCAAGGGTCACGAGGCCCGGCCTGAGGGCCGAGCGCAGCTCGACCGTGCCGGCGACGTTCTCCTCGGCGCTTCCGGCGGCGTAGGGAGTCGCAAGCGCCTTCCACACGGTCGCTCCCGTCGGCGCTGTGAAGACGTTGGACAGGGTGAAACTCGCCTCGAGGAGCTGCACTCCGCTCGGCGCGCGGCCGGGCGTTCCCGTCGGGACGTCCACGGGCGGAAAGCACACGACCAGCTGGAAGGCGCCGAACGGTGCGTTTGGACCGCTCGTCGGGTCGACGTGGATCGGCAGGTTGATGGTCTGGCCGCTGACCGACACCTGCAGCGCCCACACCGCGAGGTGCGTGCCGGTCGAGCAACCTTCAGCGTTCGTGTCGGGCGGTGCGACGACGACCTCGCCGGAGAACGGCGCCGCCACGTTGAGATCCTTCGCGAAGAGCGTGCCGCTCGCCGTGCCGATCCTGGTGCCGGGAGCCTGTGAGGTGTTGAGCGTGTAGCCGGTCGGGACGAAGATCTGCGTCCGCGCGAGCGTGGGGTCGGACTGCGCCTTCGACAGCTTGACGGTGAGCGAGGTCGACGTCTGCCGGACGCTCAGCTTCGGCGTTGCGAGCGCGTTCCCTGCAAGTGCCAGCGCCCCCGTAGCCGCCGAGGCGACCGCAACCACCCTGATGATCGACTTCATATCCCTCCCTTTCCTGCCTCGAAAGACCAACCCGAATCCGTTAGACGGCCGAACCGGTCGGAGGTTGAGGCTACCCGGAGATCGCTTTCCGCAGCACGGGGATCGTGAGAGCGACGACGACGCAGACCGCGCAGATTGGAACGCGGCGCACGGTCCCCAGCCTAGCCCGGCGATACGATCGCCGGGCATGGATCCACGGCCCGTCGGCGTCTTCGACTCCGGGGTGGGCGGACTGACCGTCCTCCACGAATGTCTCGTGACGATGCCGCACGAGGACTTCGTCTACTTCGGGGATCACGCACGCCTGCCGTACGGCCCGCGTCCGCTCGAGGAGGTCAGCCGATTCGCTCGCGAGATCGGCCGCTACCTCGAGCGACAAGGCGTGAAGCTCGTCGTCAATGCGTGCAACACCGCCACGTCCGCCGCACTGCCTCAGCTACAGGAAGACCTTGGCGTGCCGGTCGTCGGCGTGATCACGCCCGAGGCGCACGCCGCGGTCCAGGCAACGCGAAACCGACGCATCGGCCTCCTCGCGACAGAAGGCACGGTCGAGGCAGGGCGCTACGGCGAGCTCGTCCACGCACTCGACGCAGGCGTCGCGTTCTTCCCGATCGCGTGCCCACGTCTCGTGCCGCTGATCGAGAACGACGACCCGTTTTCCACGGAGACGACAGACGCCGTTCGCGAATACGCCGCGCCGTTGAAGGACGCAGGCGTCGACACGGTCATCCTCGGCTGCACGCATTACCCGCTGATCAGGCCGATCTTCCAGCGGGTGTTCGGACGCGACGTGACGCTCGTCTTCTCCGCGGAGGAGACTGCGCGGGAGGTCGCGGAGACGCTCGCCCGCAAGCGCTACGAGAACGAGGCGCGCCGCGAGGGGTCTTACCGATTCCTCACGACCGGCGATCCAACCGCGTTCTGCCGGCTCGGAGCGCGCTTTCTGCAGCTCCCGATCGCCGAGGTGGAGCACGTCGAGCTCGCGGCGCTCGACGCGGCGGCCGCGTGAGCTCGACACGCGGCGACGGCCGGCGGCCCGACGAGCTGCGCCCGCTCGACCTCGTTCCCGATTTCCTCGAGCAGCCGCACGGCTCCGTCCTGTACGCACAGGGAAAGACGAAGGTCCTCTGCACTGCCTCCGTCCAGGACGGCGTGCCGCGCTGGCTCTACGGCAAAGGCCGCGGCTGGCTCACGTCCGAGTACTCGTTGCTGCCGGCCTCGACCGGCGATCGCACGGAACGTGAAGCGTCCCGCGGCAGGCAAAGCGGACGCACGATCGAGATCCAGCGCCTGATCGGCCGGTCGATCCGCGCGGTGACGGACTTCGGGGTGCTCGGCGAGCGCACGCTCTGGCTCGACTGCGACGTGCTCCAGGCCGACGGCGGCACGCGCTGCGCCGCGATCACGGGCGCCTATGTGGCGGCACATCGCGCGCTCGACCGCTTCGGGCTCTCGAAGGCGCTCTCCGGGTCGGTCGCCGCGGTGTCGGTCGGGATCGTCGACGGCGAGCCGCTGCTCGACCTCGACTATTCCGAGGACTCCGAGGCGGAGGTGGACATGAACGTCGTGATGAGCGGCGACGGCGCGCTTGTCGAGGTGCAGGCGACCGCGGAGCGCACGCCGTTCAGCCGGGCGCGCCTCGACGACCTGCTCGAGCTCGCGGCAAACGGCATCGACGAGCTCTCGGCGGCGCAAGAGGAGGCCGTTGGCGCAACTCGTCTCTAGCCTGCCGGAGCTCAGCTCGGGCGAAGCGCTGCTCCGGCTCGCACTGGCCGCGGCACTCGGCGGATTGATCGGCCTCGAGCGCGAGCTGCGCGAGCGCGAGGCCGGCCTGCGCACGCACCTCTTGGTCGCTGTCGGCTCCGCGCTGTTCACGATCGCGGGCGCCTACGGTTTCCATGACTTCCTGGTCTCAGGAGGGAATGTCGTGCGTACCGACCCGACGCGGATCGCTGCGCAAATCGTCACCGGGATCGGCTTCCTCGGGGCCGGCGCGATCATCCGGCAAGGCCTGTCCGTTCGCGGCCTCACGACCGCGGCGACCCTCTGGGTCGTGGCGGCCGTCGGGCTCGCCACCGGTGCGGGCTACTACAGCGGAGCCATCATCACGACGGCGCTCGTCCTGTTTGCGCTGTATCCGCTGCGCATCATGGCCTACAAGATCGTCAAGCGGATCCGTCCGGAGGACGGGCGCCTGTCCGTCGCGTTGCCGGCAGGCCGCCCTCCGGGACGCATCATCGACGAGGTCGAGCGGTCCGTCGCGCGCGTCGAGTCGATCGATGTCAGCCAGGAGGGCGACCGTCGCCAGGTCGAGTTCGACGTCTCGCTCGCCCGCCACACGCCGGCCACAGCGCTGGTCGCGCGGGTCGCGGACATCGAGGACGTCGCCGAGGTGCGTTGGAGCGACTGAAGGCGCTGCTCGCGTCGCGCAATCCGAACAAGGCGCGCGAGCTCGAGCGCTTGCTGCCGGGCTGGACGATCCGTCCGCTCGACGCCGATAACTATCCGCCGGAAGACGGAGAGACGTATTACGACAACGCGCGCATCAAAGCGGTCTTCGGCCGCGGCGAAGCCGCGCCCGGCGAGTGGATTCTCGGCGAGGACTCGGGGCTCGAGGTAGAGGGTCTCGACGGCGGGCCGGGGATCCGCTCCGCGCGATCCGGCGGCAACGACCCGGTCGGCTGGCTGCTCGAGCGGCTCGCGTCTGTTCAGGGGGACGGCCGCCGCGCACGCTACGTGTCGGAGGTCGTCGCACTCTCGCCCGACGGAGGCGAGCTGCGTGGAACCGGGACGCTCGAGGGCGCGATCGCGGAGTCGCCGCGCGGCAGCGAAGGCTTCGGCTTCGACCCTGTGTTCGTTCCGCTCGGCGAGGAGCGGACTGTTGCCGAGCTCGGCAACGAGTGGAAGGCCGGACATTCTCATAGGGCCGAAGCAGCGCGAGCCTTGCTCTCGCGTCTAGGCGACGCCGGCTAGCTCGTCTGCGGCTGTGCGGTACGGCGACGTACGCGCCACCAGTTCAACTCTGCGCCGAAGACGATCACGTTCGCCATCACGTAGAGCCAGACGAGCAGGATCGCAGGCGCACCGAACGCGCGCAGACCCGGGTTGAGATCCGCGTAGCGCTGGTAGAGCGGCAGCACCTGGAACGTCGCCTCCAGCACGATCGTCGCCAGAATCGCGCCGGGAAGCACCTCGCGCAGGCTCAGCTCCTCGTTCGTCAAGAAGTAGTAACAGGACACGAGGAAAACGAAGACGCCGATGAGCGACACGGCGATCGACAAGACGTACGCAGTGATCGAGTTGGAGATGAAGCCCGGCGCGTACTCCCTTAGCACTGCGACGCCGAGCGATCCGGCGAGCAGCGCCACGAAGAGGGTCACGAGCGAGCCGATCATTAGCAGCGACGCCAGGCCCTTCCCGTGCAGGAACGAGCGATTCGGGCGGCCGTAGACGATGTTGAACGCCGATTCGAGGACGCTGAAGAACGACAGCGAGGCCCAAAGAAGGGCCGCTCCTCCGACGATCCCGAGGGCCGCCGCGTTTCGCTGAACCGAGTGCACGAGACCGAGGATCCGGTCGATCGGCGTCCCGGGAAGCGTGTTCTTGATCTCACGCACGAGGAAGGACGACTCGTCCGCGCGGCCGGTCAGTCCGAGAAGCGACAACGCGAGAAACGTCAGCGGCACGAACGAGAGAAGCGCGAAGTACGCGATCATCGCCGCGAGGTGCGTCCCGCGGTCGGCGAAGAACTTCTGCCACAGGTCCCGTCTGCGCGCCCGTGTGGGCATGAGGCCGGAGTATCCCTATGCTTCGGGACGATGAACCCCGAGCAGGCCCTCGCGGATCTGACCGAGATCTCGTCGCAGATCCAGGCCGCGGTCGTGTTCGACGGGGAAGGGAGCGTGATCGGCTCGACGCTCGACGAGAACCGCGGCGGCCAGCTGGCGACCGCGGCGAGAGAGCTGTGGCGGACCGCGCAGGAGGTCAAGCCGGGCTCGACGCCGACCCAGTTCGAGGTCGCGACCACTGAGGGCAGCCTGTTCGTCGTGCGCGACGACGAGACGTACATCGCTGCGACGACGGGCGGCAATCCGACCGTGGGGCTCGTGTTCTACGACCTCAAGTCGACCCTTCGGAACCTGAAGAAGGAACCCGAGCAGGCGGCGCCGGCGGCGTCGGCCGAGAAGCCGGCGACGAAGCCGCGCAAGACCACGACGGCCTCGGGGGCGAAGAAGAAGACCGCCGCGCGCAAGACGACGACGCGGAAGAGGAAGACCGATGCGCCGTAGCGCGGCGGCAATCCTCGGGCTCGCCGGCGGCGCGCTCGCGGGAGCCGCGATCTTCCGCCGCCGGGCCGGCCGCCGGGAACGCGCCGACCTCTACTTCGAGGACGGCTCGATGCTGTCGCTCGCAAACGGGTCGCCGGGCGCGGAACGGATGATCCCGCTGGCGCGCGAGGTCGTCCGCAGCACGCGCGGTAGTTGAGGGACGAGGATCTCAAGCTCGCGCTCCGCGAGCATGCGTACCTCGAGGGCGACTTCGTCCTGCGCTCCGGCAGGCGGTCGCGCTACTACCTCGACAAGTACCGCTTCGAGACGCGGCCCGACCTCCTGGCGGCGCTCGGCGAGCGGATCGCCCGGCTCGCCGCCGAGCACGAGCCCGACGCGGTCCGGCTGGCCGGGCCCGAGCTCGGGGCAGTGGCGCTCGCCGCCGCCGGATCCCTCGCCTCGGGGCTGCCCTTCCTGATCGTCCGCAAGGCTGCGAAGGACTACGGCACCTCCAATCGCGTGGAAGGGCTCTACGACGAAGGCGATTGCGTGTGTCTCGTCGAGGACGTCGTGACCTCCGGCGGCGCGCTCACCGAGGCGGTCGAGGCGTTGCGGGAGGCCAACCTCACGGTCCGAACGGCGATCTGCGTGGTCGACCGGGAGGAGGGCGGGGCGGATGCGCTGGCGCGCCAAGGCGTCCGCCTCCGGCCGATCTTTCGCGCCGCGGACCTTCTGGCCGCTGGGAAAACACCAGCAAAACCGCATGGTTGAGCCAGTCCGATGCCGCTGTTAGGGTTTTCCCCCGTGGTCTGAACCCGTCGACAGGAGGAGAGGGACTTGACGAAACAGGAGTTTGTAAACGAGGTTGCCACCAAGGCAGGCCTTTCGAGCCGGGACGCTGCGAAGGCCGTCGACGCATTCCTCGACTCGATCACCGACACGCTCAAGGGCGGCGGTGAGGTCTCGTTCACCGGATTCGGCAAGTTCACGACGCAGCGCCGCAAGGAGCGCCAGGGCGTGAACCCGAGGAATCCATCGGAGAAGGTCACTATCCCGGCAGCCACGGTGCCGAAGTTCTCGGCGGGGAGCCAGCTCAAGCAGGCGGTCAAGGGCGCCTAGCCCGAGCCCTCTCCTTCAGCAGATCGCGAGGGCCGCGAGAGCGGCCCTCGTCATTTGCGCCCAGTAGTCTCACCTCAGTGGCTGCAGTCGCGACGACCAGCTTCGCCGACCGCCTCGCCGATTCGATCGAGCGCAAACGCTCGCAGCTCGTCGTCGGCCTGGATCCCCGCCCGCACCTGCTTCCGGTGGAGCTGCGCGGGGAAGCGCAGACGGGCCGGGCCGAGTCCGCCGAGGCGTGTGCTCGTTTCTGCCGCGGACTCGTAGACGCCGTCGTGCCGTACGTCGTGGCAGTGAAGCCGCAGATCGCGTTCTTCGAAGCTCTCGGCGCCGACGGAATCCGCGTCTTCGAGGAGCTCTGCGCCTACTCCCATGCGGCCGGCCTCCAGGTGATCGTCGACGCCAAGCGCGGAGACGTCGGCTCGACGGCGCGCGCGTACGCGAGTGCATACCTCGAGCCTGCGGACGGCGAGAGCCCGCCGGCCGATGCGCTGACGGTCAACCCCTACCTCGGCCGCGACTCGCTCGACCCGTACCTCGCGGCCTGCCGCCGTGAGGGCGCCGGGATCTTCTGCGTCGTCAAGACGTCGAACATCGGCGGCGGCGAAGTGCAAGACCTCGTCCTCTCCGACGGCAGATGCGTCTGGCACCAGGTGGCGGAGCTCGTGGCCGAATGGGGAGCCGACCTCGTCGGCGAGCGCGGCCTGTCCTCGGTGGGAGCGGTGATCGGTGCGACGCATCCGCGGGCGGTCGGCGAGGCTCGACGGCTCCTGCCGCGCTCGATCCTCCTCCTGCCCGGGGTCGGCGCGCAGGGCGCGACACCCGCGGACGTCGCGCGGGCGTTCACGAGCGGGCCCGCGAGCGCGCTCGTCAGCGTCTCGCGGAATGTCATCTACGCGTTCCGGGTCTCGGGCATGGACTGGCGTAGCGCAGCCGCGGCCGAAGCGTCGCGGTATGCCCGCGAAGTGTGGTCCGTCTCCGGCTGGTGAGCGATGGACCCGCGCGTGCGCCGAGAGGTGACGCGGTACGGCGCTCCGGCGGCGTTTCTGGCGGCGGTGACCATCGCCGTCCTCCTCGTCAAAGCCGGGCTCAACT
>JBKPMS010000094.1:0-4814 GCA_046732275.1 Actinomycetota bacterium
GCCCTTGGGGCGGAGCACCGCGCTGGGGTCGATGCCGAGTCGGTCGAGGAGGTCGCGATGTTGGTCGGTGTCGACGGCGGCGGGAAGCTCTTGGCCTGCTTGAGCGGCCTTCTCGTTTTCGCCGCGCTGGCGCAGCGAGGCGATGATCTTGTTCTTCGGGATCTGCACTGTGACGCTCCTTCGGTCGTCCGGCGCCCCACCTGATCGGAACGCTCAAGGTCGATCGGTACCCAGGCTGTCATGGCCGCACCCGCTTGCAACCGTTTTTGCATGGCGCAAGCGGGAGATCCTGACTGGCCTTGCCGAGGCTAGGGTGAGGCCGCCCAGGGCCAGAAAATGTCTACAGTTGTCGACGCTAGGCGGCTTCGTCTGGCGGGATGCGTCGCGGCACCGCCTTCAGCTGCGGGTGGCGGTCGACCAGCGCATCGCGCTCGGCCTCGACCTGGTCTTTCCGCGCCAGCAGACCGGCCCGTTCATCGGCGATCTCCTCGAGCGCCTCAGCTTTCGACTGCCGCCGAGGGTTCCGCGTCGGTGCGGAAGCTGACGACCCCGCCGTTGGTGATCGCCTCGGCCACGCTGTTCGGGACCTCGAGGCTGGCGATGCGGCCTTGGTCGTCGATCCAGCGCAGGGTTTCGGTCGGCTCAGTCATGCGGCGATTCCTCTCTCCTTATCGGGACACATCACGTTGGCGCACACCGAGGAACCCCACACCTCGAGAAGCGGGCGCGCGCAGGTCGGATAGCGAGAGCCGCGATCCCGGGGCGCTGGCACTTCGACGGCGAAGAGCCGCCCGCATCCGTCCATCCGGGTGAACGTGACGGCCATGCTTGAACTCTACTCCGGTTAGTTGCGCGTACAACAAGGTCACTCCGTCAACTGCCCTTTCCGCTTGCGCGACTTCTCCCACCGCAACGACGGGCGAGCCTTCACGCCGCGATCCTCGGCACACGTCACCCCGAGGATCTCCCTCGGCGCATAGCGATACACGCACTCGCCGCCATCGCGCAATGAACGTCCGCACGCGTTGCACGAGCACGAGCGCGACACGACTGTCCGATAGTGCCGGCCGGCCATCTTGTCCTTGTCACCTCGAGCCTGGGCTGATTGCCGCTTTGGCTTGGCGTTTCTTCTCTCTGGACTTGAAGCCCATCGGGTTGCTCTCCACGGCTTTCCTTCGAGACGGTGTGCGGGTACGGCTAGCTGCCCTTACCGGGACGTTGAAAGTGCTGCTCTAGCTCGCCTCTGCCGCTGAGCCGGTGGACTAGTCCGGCTCGCTCTCCGTTCCCATACGATTCGCCGGGTATCGCGCCTTATCGCCGTGCTGGCCGGCCGTCAGAATCCTTCGCGGATCGCGGGCCTCATCGTCATCTGCCTGATGCACCCCTGCTGGTCCAGGGCACCCACGGGGCTTGTGCGGCTCGTGGGCGAGTTGTCGGCCCGGGCTACCGGACGTACGCGCGTTACGCTGCGCTGACCTCCCTCCTGGTGCGCTGGAGGCGGTAGTCAGCGTTGATGTGAAGCCCGGTTGCGGTCGGGCTTCCGTCGTTCGGGAGCAGTTCTCGTGTCCCACCGACGGTCCCACGGGACCCCGAGAACGACGAAACCCCGCTCGTAGAGCGGGGCTTGGAGGTACCGCCACGGGGATTCGAACGGTGGTGCAGGCTACTAGCGCAGTCGGTAGAGCTTGTCGCGGTCGATGTCGGAGAGCTTGACGCCGTTGCAGGCGTTGTTGATCTGCAGGTCGAGGACGGCCCAGACGAGCGAGAGGCAGCTCTCCTCGCCGGGGAATCTTCCGATCACTTTGGTCCGTCGCTTGACCTCCCCCGAGCGTTCGCTCGAGCAGGTTGGTCGAGCGTCAGCGCTTGCGGTGCCGCAGCGGGTAGCGCAGGTGGACGACGAGCGCATCGAGATCGTCGGCGAGACATCTCGCGGCGGAGTTGAAGCCGGCGCTTCGAGTTCGGCGACCAGGGCCTCGAGCCGCTCCTTGCCGTCGCGCTCGTCGGTGGCCTCGTCGAGCGCCTGCCCGTGGGCGCGGCCCACCCGCTCGCGGTCTTGCTCGGGCAGCTTCGCGATCAGGTTGCGGGCCCGGTGAACGGAGCAGTGTTGGCGGTCCGAGGCTGGCCAGCACTGCTCGACCGCGTTGACCAGCCCGGGAGCGCGGTCGGCGACGACCAGCATCGGCGCCGGCAGCCCGCGGGCGATCAGATCCCTTGCGAGGCAGAGCCAGTCCTCGTGCGACTCGCGCATCCCGAGCAAGACGCCGACGAGGACCCGCTCGCCTGACCCGGTAAAGCCCCAAGGGCACAGGACGCCCTCCTTGGGGCCGTTGGGTCTGACGTTGAGGAAGATCGCGTCAAGGAAGAGCGCCACCAGCCCGACCCCGTAGAGGTCGCGGCGCTGAAGCGCCTCGAAGCGCTCGCGCAGCTCCCGACAGATCCGCGAGGCGGTCGACTTCGAGAGCGTGCCGAGGCCGGCCTCTTCGCAGAGCGACTCGACGTCTCGCATCGAGAGCCTGCGGACAAAGGCGCCGGTGACCATCGCCTCCAGCGGCTGGGTGCGAAGCAGCTTCGTCGAGTGCGGGAACAGCGCCGACACGAATGGCTAGGCGGCCTCGCGCGCCTGCCGGATCTCCACTTGGAGCTCGCCCTCGGCGGTCTGCACCCGCCGGGGCCGATAGCCGTTTCGCAGCCCCGAGTCGAAGTTGCGAGGGCCGCGCTGGTAGTCGGCCGGCGCTCATAGCGAGCCCGGCCCAGCCACGCGTCGAACTCGTCCTCGACCGCGCGCTGGATGATCAGCCGCGCTCCGAGCTTCGCCAGCTCAGACAGCGACTGGCGCGGGTTCTCACCGACTCCGACGGCAAGCAGCCGGTCGATCTGGGCTTCTATCTCCGCCGACGGCGGTAGCGTTCGTCTCACGGCGTAGGTCCTCCTTCATCGTCTTGCCGGACCTGAGGGAACCTACGCCGTTGCCTTGACGCCACCGGCGCCATTTACAGCACTTCTGGGACGCCACCCCACCACGCCAGCGCACCTGGGCCTCGTCCACCCCGAAAGCGTTGATCGCGCCAAGTGGGCCCTCCGAAGAACTCCGTATTGTCGGGAATGCGGGCCACTGTCGGGCTATCGGTGCCTTCGGCAATGCGAGCGTTTCGCGAAGCCGCGAAGCGACAGACCCCTCGTGTCCATTCCTGGCGTCTCGCGAGCTTTGCTGGACGCCTCCTTCACGGACGAGAGCGGCAGCCCCCCAGATTGGAGCGCCACGACTCCTGGGCGCTCGGGCCCTATTGATTCGTGAGGCCGAACGTGTTGCCGTCCGGGTCCCTGAAGTAGGCGACCTTGACCTCGCCGAAGGTCACGACCCCTCGCTCGTCGGTCTTCGGCTCCTCGTATTGTTCGAAGACGAGGCCGTTCGAGGTGAGCTCGTCGATCAGCTGCTCGAAGCGGTCGCCCGCTTCCCAGCCCGCCCGGGTCGCCTCGCTCCGCGCGATGTAGCGTGAGGGAAAGATGTGGAGCGTTGTTCCGTGGCCGCAGCGGTACGTCTTGCCGCCGTCCTCTGTCTCCTCACCCCCCGAGAGTCCGAGCTTTCCCTCGTAGAACTCGGTCGCCCGCCTCATGTCGGATACGGCGATGCCCGGGTGAATTGCGACGTCCTGCAATCCCATTCTTGTCGCCTCCTCGTAATGGTCCTGGGGTGCCATTATCGCCACTCGTCGAGCGTCGTGTACGTGCAGAGGGCCTTGGCGTTGACCCTCGCCGCGATCATCAGCGCGGCGAAGGTGTGGCGCAAGTCGTCATCGTGTCCTCGTACACCTGCGACAAATGCAAAAGGCCCTCGAGGCCGCCGGGCTGCGGGATTAGTCGGGCTCACGCCCTGGCCCCTCGATCGCCTCGGAACCTCGATCACCGGCAGCGCCGGTCCAGCCCGGGTAACTCGGCTCAGCTGCACACGGGCTCTGCTTCGGGCGCGGCGCTTACCCGGCACGCCTCAGGCGCCGGACTCGCGGGCCTTGTCGGCCTTCTCCTCGCGCCGGATCTCGACGAACGCGAGCCGAGGCGCCTTGCGATCTCCACCAGGACCCCTATCCCGACCAGGGTGTTGAAGATGTGAGCACCTTCATCCAGTCGTCTGCAGCACCGGGTGTGGGTGGACGACGTTCGACGTGGTGAGCATGGCGACGACGCGGTGAATCGTGCAGGCAGCGCGCGGCGACGGCGGCGCGTTCCGTACGAACAGGAAGGCTGACAGTACGCGGACAAGCGCAGTCACGCGAAGCAGAAGCGTGAGCGGACGGTCTGGATCAGAACAGCACGGCTGGCCAGAGACTCGGAAGGATTCCGTCGAGCCGAACGCCTGGGTGTTCCTCGTCGTTGCGGTTCGAGCTCGAGGAGGAACACCCGTTGTGGGTCGCGTGCCGCGCCCAGGTCAGGCGGCGATGCGCGCCGTCGCGGTTGCCGTAGGGGCGGCGCGGAACTCGAGCGCGGGATCGTTCAACGGCGTGCGCCGCACCGACCTGCGGTCGCGCACGTAGTTCTGCTGGCGGCGCCACGGGTCCTGGGATCCCTGCCGCGGGAACTGGTCCAGCGCGCGCAGGATGTATCCCGACGTCAGCTCGGCGAACGGCACGCCCGCGATCGCGGGATCCGGGTTGCGCGGCACGCACTGGACGTAGCCGCACTCGTCCATGTGCTCGAGCAGCGCGCAGACGTGCTCGCACGTGAGGTCCGAGCCGAGCGTCCAGGACTGGTTGGTGTAGCCGAAGGCGAACGCCAGGTTCGGGATGCCGCTGAGCATCATCCCCCGGTAGACGAGCGCG
>JBKPMS010000095.1:0-7490 GCA_046732275.1 Actinomycetota bacterium
TTGGTGTACGGGTGAAGGATCCGATTCGCGACGTCCGTCAGCATCTCCGGGGTGACACTCCGGTTGTCGAGCCTGTCCGTCTCGCCGACCCGGTTGAGCTCGATGTACAACCGGACGAGGTAGCCGCCCTCCCGCGGGATGATGAGGATGTTCCCCTGGCTCGCGGAGATCGCGGCCTTGACCCGGATGTCCGGGAAGTCGGTGACAGCCAGGACGTCCATCACGCCCCAGGACTCGTTCGTCGCGTCGCCGGCTAGCTCCCGGCCGATCGCGGTCCGGGTGCGGCTGCGCGAGCCCTCGCACCCGACGACGTACTTGGCGCGGATGATCGAGGTCTCCCCGGTCTCGTCCAGCCCCTTCATGTGCTGCACGGTGACCGTCACCGGGCACTCCGACGAGCCGCTGGTGTCGACTTCGACGTCACGCGCGTGCAGACCGTAGATCGGCGCGAGCCTGGTGGGAGACCGCTCCATGTGATCCAGGAGGTAGGCGAGCATCCGAGCCTGGTTGACGATCACGTGGGGGAACTCCGACATGCCCGGTTCGGTGTCCTGGATGCGTCCGGTGCGCGCGATCCGCGTCGGGTCTTCGGGGTCCGGTCGCCAGAAGCTGACCTCGTTGACCCAATAGGCCTCGCCCACCAGGCGACCGGCGAGCCCCAATGCCTCGAACATCTCGACGGTGCGGCAGGCGACTCCGTCGGCTTGGCCAACCTCGAGCGGACCGTCCTTGCGGTCGATGACCGCGGTCCTGATGTCCGAGAAGCTCGCCATCTGCGCAGCCAGGACCAACCCGGCCGGACCGCACCCGATGATCAGGACGTCGACCTCGTCCGGCACGGCTCCCGACCGCTCCGCGACGGACGGATGGGCCTCGGCGGTCAACGGGTCGCCGGGCCGGTAACCGTTGAGATAGAACTGCATCGCTAACGGCCCTCCTCAACGAATCGCAGGGATCATGGCTCTGAAGCGGAGGGGCTGGGATTCGAACCCACGGTGGACGAAACCGCCACAACAGTCGATGCTGTGGCCGAAGGAACCGGCTCGCCCGCCGTCGCCTCGTTCTTTGCCGGCTCCGCGAGCATCGCGTGCATGCGCCGGTCGTGCGCCGCGATGCCCGCGCCTGTGGTCAACGGAACTTCTCTGGAAACTGCTGCATGATCCCGGTGCTGAGCATGTCGGCCATGTCGAGGATATGGGCGATGTAGGCGTCGTAGAGGCGGATCGCCGCCGCATAGTCGCCCTGGAGCTGATCCACCGCCAGTGCGATGACCTGGTTGAGGTGGGTTCGCATCATCCTCTGCATCGCGTGCAAGGACCAGTGGCGTGGATTGGCCCCGTGCAGGAACCGCGCCACCTGATCGCCGTTGGCGAAGAACGCCGCCTTGGCCGTCGCGACCGCCTGGCTGTCGCCGGATGCGGCGGCCTGCAGGACCGCGACCGCCGTGTTGATGTGCTCCTTGAGGAGCGCCGTCAGGCGGTTGCCTGCCTTGCGTCCGTAGAAGGGCTTGACCGCGTTGCCGATGTCGGCCTGGTTCTGCAGCAGCCGTGCGATGGCCAGCTGCGCATCGGGGACGCCGCCGACGAAGTCCACGATCGCCCGCTCGGTCCAGGTCCCGTGGGCCTCCCACAGCGCCCGCATGTCATCGTGCAACGCGACTGCCCTCGGGGACGTCGCGGTGTCGTCCGCGGCTGCGGCGCTCGTGCCGGCCACCGCCCCGAGCGGGATGGCCGTGGCGACGATGACGAGTGCTGCAACCGCCCAGCGCGGACGTGCGATGCGGACGGTGGTGGCCATGTGCTTTCTCCTTTTCTCCCGGTTGACGACGACAGTCGATTGGCGTCGGTCGTCGTCGAGTTCTTACGTCGGCAAGCTCAAGCCAGGGGAGCGGAACGCGATGACCTCGGCCCGGCGGTACGGGAACTCGTACCGGTCACGCCGCTGTGAGTCCTCGGCCTAGGCGCCCGCGACCAGCTCGGGGTCGCGGGGTTCCTTGCCTACCCGGCCGCGGCGCTCGAAGATTCCGCGGGCACGAGGTCGGCAAGTGGCAGGTCCGCGTCGGCGAGGCGTCCTGGGTCGATCTGGCGGCGCGCGCGTATCAGTGCCTGGATGTGCTCGTTGACGTCCCAGACGTTGACGTTCATTCCGGCCAGCACACGCTCGTCCTTCAGCCAGAACGCGATGAACTCACGGCTCGCCGGATCTCCGCGGAACGCGATCTCGTCCCAGTCCGTCGCGTAGCCCGAGTACTCCATGCCGACGTCGTACTGGTCTGCGGTCATAGGGCGCGCTCTGGCCCAGCATGTTTCTAGCCGCGGCCGGACCCTGGTTGAGGGCGTTGGCCCAGTGCTCGACCCGGATGCGGGTGTCGTAGAACGGATGCTGGGCGTTGGCGACGTCGCCTCCGGCGTATGCGCTGACGGTGGGCCACTTTGACGCCAACCCGCTCCCCGACATGGCCGTCGCGGAACCCGACCCCAATGAGGTCAGCTTGCTGCTCAATACCACCCCGCGGCCGAGCCCTGGTCCCGGCGTCAGCGTGGCCGCGGGGGGGCGTGCGCGTCGAATGGGCTGGCGGGCACGATCTCGCTGGCGCTCGCCGACGGCGCAGCCCCGGCCGGCGACGCGTCGCTGAGCTTCAGCTCAAACAATCCCGCCCTCGTTCCCGGCGACGCGATCACTGACGGGGGCTCGGGGGCTGACCGGACGCTGACGTGCGCCCGGTCGCCGGACGCAGCGGCACGGCGGTGGTGACCTCCAAGGTCCCAGGCCTTGCGGCCTACTAAGGGACGTTGTCCGAGCGAACCTGGCTTCCTTGCTTCCGAACCCGCGCCAGATCACAGAGGGTGACGCTGTCGCGGAGCTCCATCACTCGAAACTCGCGACGTGATGAAACACGGCTTGCCGATCGTCGGGGACGCGTCAGCGCCACCAACGATGCGCGCGGCCCGCGGCGGTGCTCGAGCTGCGTGCTCGACCGCAGCGAGCCGGCCGAGCAGGACTGATCAGGCGGCAGGCGGCCCGAATGGCGGGGGGCCGAGGATCTTGACCGCGCCGGTGCGCTCGGCCGCGGCGGCGATCCGATCGATGTCCAGCGGCCGCCACGCGGGCAGCGCCCGGTCGCCGGCGGGTTCGCTCGCGTCGCGGAAGAACGCCTCCATCCCGCCGTCGCCCGGCGTGATGAGAATGAGCGCGCGCGCAACGTCGGAGGTGACTAGATACGCGTGGGGCACGCCGGGCGGTACCAAGGCGAACCCGCCGGCACCGAGAGGCCGCTCGTCGCCGTCGAGGTGGAGAAGCACCTCTCCCTCGAGGATCGAGAAGCTCTCGGCCTCGTCTGGAGGCGTATGCAGCGGGGTGACCTTGCCTTGGCGGGCGAGCTCCTCGATCAGCAGGAACGCCCCGCCCGTCTCGGACCCGGTCGCCTTGACGGTCAGTAGGTCGTTGTTGAACCACAAGGCTTCGCCCTGGTCAGGGTGGAGCAGCACTGGTGCCGGTGCCTGCATGGTGGCCTCGCCTGCCATCGCGCCTCCCTCGGTTTCAGCCGTCGTGAGATGAGAGTATCATAATGAGCATGGCCGTCGCATATGAGCGGAGCGGGAGGACCCGCCAGAAGGCGCGCACCCGCGCCGCCCTGGTCGACGCGGCGCGCGAGCTGCTGGCCGGCGGCTCCACGCCGACCGTCGAAGAGGCGGCCGAGGCCGCCGGCGTCTCCCGGGCCACCTCCTACCGCTACTTCCCCAACCAGCGGGCCTTGCTCGTCGCCGCCCATCCCGAAGTCGAGGCGAGGACGCTTCTCGGTGAAGACGCGCCCTGCGACCCCGAGGAGCGGCTCGACCACACGGTCAGTGCGCTGATCCGCCTCACGATCGAAACGGAGCCCGAGCTTCGCACCATGCTCCGGCTATCGCTTGGCCCCGGACCCAAGGACGAGATCCTGCTCCGGCAGGGGCGCGCGATCGGCTGGCTCGAGGAGGCGCTGGCGCCCCTGCGAGGCCGGCTTACGCGGTCAGAGCTCCGCCGCCTGGTCTTGGCGATCCGGTCCGCCTGCGGGATCGAGCCGCTCGTCTGGCTGACCGACGTGGGCGGACTCTCGCGGCAGGAGGCGGGAGACCTCATGCGCTGGTCGGCGCTCACGCTCCTGCGCGCCGCGCTGGACGAACATCTTCCGCGCCAAAGCGGTCGGTGATGCACGGGCGCGCCGCCAGCTCCAAGTCGCCGATGGCTACCGCGCGCTCGCGACCTTTTATAGACCACCGTCCCGGGCCGGTACATCACAGGGTTCGCCGCCACCCGGGACTTCGGCCCCTTCTTCGGATTCACACGCGGCTCCACCGCCGCCGCCACCATCATCGCCCACGGCCCAATCGCGACCTTCCCCGGCGGCGACGGCCTCAGCGCGGGGCCGCCACAGGCGCGACACCGCCGCCGCCCGAGCCAGCGAGACAGGGAGACACGACAGCGCAACGTGCCGCCCCCAGCTTGGCGGGGCCCTGCGACATAAACGATCACCGAAGCCCTGATCCGCGCCAAGGCGATGAGGACAGCCTCAGGTGCGCCACCTCCCCCCGGGGGGTGCGTTCGCGATCGGCCCGATCGGTCGACGCCGCTATCGAGCCTTGCTCGGCTGGTCGGCCCCGTCGGTCTGCCGGCCAATCAGCGGGCCCGCGCCCGACGGGTCGACGATGCCCTCCTCGACCCATGCGTAGCTGCCTTCGAGCAGCCGCTGGGCCGCCTTGTAATTTGCGTCGTCGTCGTTGTGCCACAGCGCCTCGAACAGCACCTCGATGCGGCGGCGCGACTGGATGCAGAAGAGGTCCGCGAGCTCGGCGGCCGTTTTCGCTCGTTCTCCCCCCGGCTGCTCGGACTCCATCGTCCTCGCGTAGACGACCGTGGCAGCGATGGCGAACAGCTCCGCGCCGATGTCGACGACCCGACCCAGGAACACCTGCTTGCGCTCCATTCCTGCCTGCCAGCGGCTCATCCCGTAGAAGATCGCGCGCGCGAGCTTGCGGGCGTGGCGCTCGGCGAACCGCAGGTGGTCGGCGAGCGCGCCGAACCCGCGGAAGGTCGCGGGCGTCCGTTCTGTTCCGACGACGAGCTGGGGCAGCCACTTGCCGTAGAACCCGAGCGCGTGCACCGCCGACTTGGCCCTGCTCTTGAGGTCGACATCCGGGTCGAGCAGGTCACCCGCCACCTTCAGGTGCTGGTCGACGGCCTCGCGCGCAATCAACAAGTGCATGATCTCGCTCGAACCCTCGAAGATGCGATTGATGCGCATGTCGCGCAGCGTCTGCTCGGCCGGCACCGGCTTCTCGCCGCGTGCGCGCAGCGACTCGGCGGTCTCGTAGCCACGACCGCCGCGCACCTGGACGAGATCATCGACGATCCGCCAGCCCATCTCCGACGCCCATAGCTTCGCGATGCCTGCCTCGATGCGGATGTCGTTCTTCTTGTCGTCGGCGAGCCGGCTCGCGACGTCGAGCATCGCCTCGAGCCCGAAGGTCGTGCCGGCGATGAACGAGAGCTTCTGGGCCACCGCCTCGTGCTCGCCGATCCGCTTGCCCCACTGCACGCGCTCGTTCGAGAATTCGCGCGCGACCTTGGTCGCGAACTTGGCGACGCCGAGGCAGATCGCCGGCAGCGCCAGCCGGCCCGTGTTGAGCGTCTCCAGGGCGATCTTCAGTCCTCTGCCCTCGTCGCCAATCCGCTGCTCATTGGGTACGAAGACGTCGTCGAACCGCGTGACCGAGTTCTCGATGCCGCGCAGTCCCATGAACTGGTTGCGGTTCTCGACGACGACGCGCTCGTCGTCGCAGGGGACGATGAATGTCGTGATCCCGCCGCGGTGCCCGTCGCCTTCCGGGACGCGCGCCATCACCACCGCGACGTCGGCGATCGCTCCGTTCGTGGCCCACAGCTTTCGTCCGTTGATCACATAGCCCGAGCCGTCCGCGGTCGGTGTCGCCACCGTCGCGAGGCGCGCGGGATCCGACCCGACGTCCGGCTCGGTCAAGTAGAAGGCCGACACGTGGTCCTTTGCAACCTTTGGCAGCCACTCCCGCTTCTGCTCCTCGCTGCCCGCGATAATCAGCGGCTGTGCCACGCCGATCGACTGGTGCGCGGACAGAAACGTCGACAGCGCGGAGTGGCAGCCCCCGGCAGCCATCAGCGCGCGGTTGTACGTGACCTGGGAGAGCCCGAGCCCCCCGTACTCCTCGGGCACTTTCATTCCGAGCGCGCCGAGCGCCTTCAACCCATCCAGGAGCGCGTTCGGGATCCTCGCGTCGCGCTCGATCTGCAGCGGGTCGACCTCCGTATCGAGGAAGCGGCCCAGCCTGCGCAAGAACGCCTCGCCCTTCCGCGCGAGCGCTTCATCGAGCTTGGGCTGAGGATGAATCAGGTCGATCCGCAGCGCACCGAGGAACAGCTCCCTGCAAAAGCTCGGCAGCTTCCACTCGCTCTCCCGCGCCTCCTCGGCGACGCGGCGCGCTTGGCGCTCGCTCACCTGTGTAGCCACTGGTTCCCCCGAAGGTCTAAAGCGGTCAGAACTTTCCTGGTACCCCCGGGGGGCGGAGCCGAACGCAGCCGCCGAGCGCGCCGGTCTTATGCGCTGATAGGGAGCGCACAGTTGTGACGAACCAGGGCTACGTACGCCAGCGATTGACCGTCGTGGACTATCGCGCTCGCGTCCTTGGCGACCGCGGCGGCGCGGTCATGTCCGGGTCGTTCCAGGCCGGTGACCAGACGTACCGGCGCGGGACGCTCGCCGAGCTTGGTGAGGGTTTGTCGGAGTGACGAACCTCCGGAGGTGCGACCAACCAGGTCTGACAACGGGCGGGGGTGGCCGAAATGCCGGCGGCAACAGCACCCAGAAGCGGGCCGCCGGGCGCAAGGCGGCAAGAAGAGCTAGCCGCTCAGTGCGGGAGCCGGCTCGCGCTGCCTGCGGGCGTGCTGTCCGGCCGATGGCGCGTACCCCGCCGCCGACGCGGGCAGGCGTGTGCGCTCGCCCGCGCTGGCCGCCGGCGCCGGGCGAGTGAGCGGCGCTTCGGTCTGGGCCTGCACGAGCCTGCGGCGCAGGAGGGTGTAGGCGGTCAGGCCTCCCACCGAGGGCACCCAGAGCGCGATCGCGTGGTAGACCAGCACCGCCGCGGCGGCCGAGGCGGGCGGCATGCCGTAGAGCACGAGGGCGCCGGCCAGGCCCCCGTCGAGCACGCCCAGGCCGCCGGGGATGGGCATCCACGTGGCAAGGTAGCCGGCCAGGTAGGCGACGACGAGCGCGCCGATCGCGGGCGCGTACCCGAGTCCGCGAAGCGAGGCCCATAGCACGGCGATGTCAAACCCGAGGTAGCCGAGCGCGGCGGCCACGCGCCAGTTTGGGCGCGCGATGGCGCGCTCGGCCTCGCGGATGCCAGCCGCGAGCTCGCGCAGCCAGCCGCGTCGGCCACTCCCGCGCGCAGGCGCGCGACGGGCCACCGCGAGCGCGAGGG
>JBKPMS010000096.1:0-28220 GCA_046732275.1 Actinomycetota bacterium
ACGAAGTCGTTCGGCCCGAGAAAGGCGATAGAGCTCGGCGTGACGAGCCCGCTCACCACCGCTCGCACACCAAGGTTCGGGTCGACGACCTCGGGTCCTGTCTGCGCGGCAACTCGAGTCGTGCCGCCGCTCAATAAGACAAGGCCTGCTGCAGCCGCGATCGACGCGGCCAGCCGAATAGCTCGCTTCATGCGTGCACCCCCTGTAGTGACACCTAACGGCTACTCCAAGGCCAATACGAGCCTCCACCATCACCGGTTTGCGGGATGCTCGGGGGTACCATGGACGGCCGCGGAACCCGGGTTCCGCCTTTCGTCATGGACCAGCCGATCCTCCATCCCTTCGTCGCCGAGCTCCGCGAGAGCGACCGGCTGCGCGCCTTCGCCGAGGCGTTCCCTGCGCCGGCGCGCGTGTCGGAACCGGCCCTGCCGCTGCTCCTGGCCGCGTTGCACGAGGAGCTGGGGCGCCGGCTTGTCCTGCTCGTTCCGGAGGACCAGGACGCACGTGACGCGGCCGAAGGTGCCGCCTGGTTCCTCGGCGAGGAGCGCGTGGCGATGTTGCCGAGCCGCGGTGTGCAGTGGGGCTCCGGCCTCGATCCCGCGCCGCACCTCGTCGGCGAGCGAGCCCGCGCGCTCGACGTGCTAGCAGGCGGCGGGCTCGTCGTCGCCTCGGCCTCCGCGCTCGCCGAGCCGATACCGCCGCCTTCGGCCCGCCCGAAGCCGATCCGGATGGCTTCCGGCGAGGGGGTGAGCCTCGAGGAGCTCGTGGAGTCCCTGGCGCTCGCGGGCTACGAGCGCGTGGAGCGTGCGGACGAGCGTGGGCAGTTCGCGGTCCGCGGCGGTCTCGTCGACGTCTTTCCCACCACCGGCCGCGAGCCGCTGCGTGTTGAGTTCTGGGGCGACGAGATCGACCAGATGCGTGCGTTCTCGCCGTTCACGCAGCGCGCTCTCCACCCGGTCGAGCTCACCGTGATCTATCCGGCCGCTGAGCGGCGCCTCGACCTGCTCGAGACGACGCTCCTCGACGAGGGCGAAGCCGTTCCCGTGCCGCGAGACCTGGTTCTGCCCGTGCCTGACGGCCCCGACCTCGTGTGGCAGCGCGAGGAGGTCCGCGGAGTCTGGGAGGAGGAAGGCCTCCAGCCCCTCGGGCTTGCCGATGCAGCGGTGCTCGACCCCCTGCCCTCGGGGCAGCCGTTCGCCTTCGAGGCCCAGCGCCCGGCTCTGGCGGCCCGTGGCCTCGCCGAAGCGGAGAACGAGCTCTCGGCGTTCGTCAGGTCGGGACAGCGCGTCGTCGTGACGTTCCCGCATCTCGGGGAGGCGCTCCGTCAACAAAACCTGCTTCGCCGTGTCGATTCGCGCGTGCTCGAGGCAGGCGATGACCTGCCGCGCGAGGCCGGGCTGTTGTTCGCCGTTGCCCCGGCACGGCGCGGCTTCGTCTGGCGCGAGCTCGGGCTCGTCCTGCTTCCCGACACGCAGGTCTTCCGCAAGCGTCCGCCGCGCGAACGCCGGGCCGGGGCACGAGCGCTGCAGTCGTTCGCCGACCTCCGCACCGGTGACTACGTCGTGCACGAGGATCACGGCGTCGGGAAGCTGCTCGGCTTCGAGACGAAGCAGGTCGCCGGCGTTACGCGCGACTATCTCTTCCTCGGCTTTCGCGGAGACGACCGGCTCTACGTTCCGCACGAGCAGCTCGGCAAGGTCTCGCGCTACATCGGCGCCGACGGGACGATGCCTGCCCTCTCCAAGCTCGGCGGCAAGGCGTGGGACAACCTCAAGAACCGGGCGCGCGAATCGGTACGCGAGCTCGCCGGCGAGCTGCTGGCGCTGTACGCGCAGCGCCAGCAGGCGCAAGGCGTCGCCTACGATCTACGGCACGAGTGGCTCGAGCGTCTCGAGACCGAGTTCCCGTACCGAGAGACGCCGGACCAGCAGGACGCGATCGAAGCGGTGAAGGAGGACCTCGAGGCGCCGCAGCCGATGGACCGGCTCGTCTGCGGAGATGTCGGCTTCGGTAAAACGGAGGTCGCGATCCGGGCCGCGTTCGCCGTCGCGCTGAACGGCAAGCAGACGCTGATGCTGGCGCCGACGACGATCCTCGCGGAGCAGCACTGGCACACGTTCCGCTCGCGCTATCGCGACTTTCCGGTACGGGTCGAGATGGTCTCGCGCTTTCGGCCCCCGCGCGAGGTGAAGCAGGTCCTGGCCGACTTCCAGGCGGGGAAGGTGGACGTGCTGATCGGGACGCACCGGATTCTCAGCCGCGACGTGATCCCGAAGGCGCTCGGCCTCGTCATCCTCGACGAGGAGCAGCGGTTCGGGGTCGCGCAGAAGGAGCTGCTTCGCGCCCTGCGCCTCGAGGTCGACGTGCTCACGCTCAGCGCGACGCCGATCCCCCGAACGCTGCACATGTCGCTCTCGGGATTGCGTGACATCTCGATCATCGAGACCCCGCCTGTCGGGCGCCGTCCGATCCGGACGACCGTCGGCGAGTACGACGAGGAGCTGATCAAGCAGGCGCTCGAGCGCGAGGTCGAGCGCGGCGGGCAGTCGTTCTACCTCCACAACCGGGTCGAGACGATCGACGAGGCCGCGGAGAAGCTGCGCCAACTCTGTCCGAGCCTCCGCTTCCTCGTGGCGCACGGCCAGATGCGGGAGCGCGAGCTCGAGGAGAAGATGCACGCGTTCCTGCGCGGCGACGCCGACGTGCTCGTGTCGACGACGATCATCGAGTCCGGCCTCGACATCCCGCAGGCGAACACCCTGATCGTGGAACGCGCCGACCAGCTCGGGCTGTCCCAGCTGTACCAGATCCGTGGCCGGGTCGGGCGATCCGACGTGACCGCCCACGCGTACCTCTTCTATCCGGACATGTCCGAGCTGACGCCCGAAGCCCGCGCGCGCCTCGCCACCCTCGCCGACCACACGGAGCTCGGCGCCGGCTTCGCCATTGCGATGCGCGACCTCGAGATCCGGGGAGCGGGAAACCTCCTTGGCGACGAGCAGTCGGGCCACGTGGCGGCCCTCGGCTTCGAGCTCTACGTGGAGCTACTGGCCGAGGCGGTGGCCGAGCTCTCAGGAGAGCGGCGGATCGTGGCGCGTCCCGTCCGGATCGACGCACGGGTCGACGCCTACGTGCCCGCCGACTACATCGCCTCGGAGGCGCTGAAGATCGACCTGCATCGCCGACTCGCCCTTACGGAGTCCGAGGACGAGCTGCGCGAGCTGCAGGCGGCGACCGAGGACCGCTTCGGCCCTCTGCCGGAGCCGGTCGAGAACCTCTTTCTCATTCAGGAGGCGAAGGTCAAGCTCGCGCAGGTCGGCGCCGACTACTTCGTCTTCCGCGGCGGGAAGGCGAGCGTCGGCCAGATGGTGCTCGGCTCGGGCGAGCTCCGTGACCTGCGCCGCCGCGTCGACACCGCCGTCTATACCACCGCGAACCACGAGGTCAGCCTGCGCGAGGAGGGATTTCCGGAGGCGCTCCGCCTGGTCGATGCTATACTGGCCGCGCGCCGGGCAGCGTGAGGAATCCGCTGCATATGGCGCTTTTTCCATGAAACGACTCACTTTTCTGGCTCTATGTTCCTTGGCGCTCGTCGTCGCAGGCTGCGGCGGCTCTTCGAGCGCGACCCTGAACAACGACGACGTCGCGGTCGCGGGCTCCCAGCAGATCACGAAGGAGCAGTTCACGGCGCTGATGAACCGCGCGAAGAAGAGCTACGACGCTCAGAAGCGTCCCTTCCCCAAACCCGGTTCGACGGAGTACGAGCAGCTGAAGGGCCAGGCGATCACGTTCCTCATCCAGCGCGCCGAGTTCGAGCAGGAAGCGAAGGACATGGGGATCAAGATCACCGACCAGGACGTCGACAAGCGGATCAACCAGCTCAAGAAGCAGTTCTACGGCGGCAGCGAGCAGAAGTACAGGCGGACGCTTGCACAGCAGGGGCTGACGGAGGAGCAGGCGAAGGGCGAGGTTCGCGCCCAGCTCGTCTCGGAGGAGCTGTTCAAGAAGATCACAGGTGACGTCAAAGTCTCAGACAAGGAAATCCGCGACTACTACGACTCGCACAAGGCTCAGTACCAGCAGCCGGAGAGCCGTGACGTGCGCCACATCCTCGTCCAGAAGAAGGCCCTCGCCGACGAGCTCGACGCTCAGGTGAAGAGAGGCGGGAACTTTGCGGCGCTCGCCAAGAAGTACTCGAAGGATCCGGGCTCCGCGTCGAACGGCGGCAAGCTGACCGTCACCAAGGGCCAGACCGTCCCGGCGTTCGACAGGATCGCCTTCTCGCTGAAGAAGGGCCAGATCTCGCAGCCGGTCAAGACGCAGTACGGCTACCACATCATTCAGGCGCTTTCCGCTGTGAAGCCTCCGCAGAAGACGCCGCTCAGCAAGGTCGAGAGCTCGATCCGGCAGCAGCTCGGGGATCAGCAGAAGCGTGACGCCATGACCAAGTGGGTCGACGACACGAAGACCAAGTACTGCAACTCTCGGATCAAGTACCAGGTCGGCTTTGCGCCGAACCCGGATCCCTGTACGACCACAGGAACGACGACGAATCAGTGACGCTCGGGCGGACGCTCGAGGAGCTCCAGGAACTGACCGAGCGGCTGCGCCGCGACTGTCCGTGGGACCGCGAGCAGACAGAGCGGACGATCGTGCCGCACACCGTCGAAGAGGCGTACGAGGTGGCCGACGCCGCCGTTGAGCGCGACGACGCGAAGCTCGCCGACGAGCTCGGCGACCTGCTTTTCCAGGTCTACTTTCTTGCCCTTCTCCTTGCGGAGAAGGGCGAACTGGGCCTCGAGGACATTGCACGCGGCGTGCACCAGAAGCTGGTCCGCCGACACCCTCACGTGTTCGGGGATGTTCCGGAGCTCGGCTCCGCGGGCGACGTAAGGCTCTCCTGGGAAGACAGTAAGCGCGACCTGGAAGGTCGCGCAGGGATCTTCCACGACGTGCCGAGCTCGCTGCCGGCGCTCGTCTTCGCGCGCAAAGTGCAGCGGCGCGCGGCCGCGGTCAACTTCGAGTACCCGGAAACGGCAGGTGCGATGGGGGACCTCGACGACGAGATACGGGAGCTCAAAGAGGCGATCGACGCCGCCGGGGAGACGCCGCCCGAGACGGAGCCGGATCCGCATGTGTTCGAAGAGATGGGAGACGTGCTCTTCGCGGCCGTCAACGTCGCCCGCCGGTTGAACGTCGATCCCGAGCTCGCCCTGCGGGCGATGACGCGCCGGTTCATGGAGCGCGTCGAGCGCGCGGAGGGCTATGCAGCCGAGGAAGGGAAGTCGTTCGCGAAGCTCGGCCTCGCGGAGCAGGACCGTTACTTCGATCGCGCCAAGGAGCAGTTCAGGTGAGCGGGTCCGCGATCACCGTCGTGCGCGCCCGTCAGATCCTCGACTCGCGGGGAAACCCGACGGTCGAGGTCGAGGTCGAGCTTGCCTCAGGAGCCAGCGGCCGAGCCGCTGTGCCTTCGGGTGCCTCCACCGGCCGCTTCGAGGCCGTCGAGCTGCGTGACGGCGATCCACGCGCGTACGGCGGCAAGAGCGTCCTTACAGCGGTCCGAAACGTCGAGATCGAGATCGCCCAAGCGGTCTCCGGCCTCGACGCCGCCGAGCAGCGCGTCGTCGACAGGGCCCTGATCGAGCTCGACGGGACGAAGAACAAGTCGCGCCTCGGCGCGAACGCGATCCTCGGGGTCTCGCTCGCGGCTGCGAAGGCGGCTGCCGCCGACGCCGGGGTGAGCCTCTTCCGCTGGGTCGGCGGCGTCGATGCCCACCTGCTTCCCGTCCCGATGATGAACGTCGTCAACGGCGGGGGGCACGCGCAGAACTCGCTCGATTTCCAGGAGTTCATGGTCGTCCCCGCGGGAGCCGACTCCTTTGCAGAGGCCCTGCGCATCGGCGCGGAGACGTTCCACACCCTCAAGGATGTGCTGCACGAGCGCGGGCTCTCCACCGGCGTCGGCGACGAAGGCGGCTTTGCGCCGGAGCTCGACTCCACGGAGGCCGCGATCGAAGCCGTGCTCGAGGCGGCGGAGCGTGCCGGCCACCGCGATCGCGTCGCGATCGCGCTCGACCCTGCGGCGACGGAGCTCTACCGCGACGGGGGTTACCACTTCGATCGTGAGGGTCGCATCCTCAGCGCCGACGAGATGATCGACCTGTACTCGACGCTCGCCGATCGCTACCCGGTGGTGTCGATCGAGGACGGCCTGGCCGAGGACGAGTGGGGGGCGTGGAAGGACATGACGGACCAGCTCGGCGACCGGATGCAGCTCGTCGGCGACGACCTCTTCGTGACGAACGTCGAGCGGCTCCAGCGTGGTCTCGACGAAGGGGTCGCGAACGCCATCCTCCTCAAGGTGAATCAGATCGGGACCCTGACGGAGACCATCGAGACGGTCGAGCTCGCCCGCACGAAGGGGTACGGCTGTGTCATGTCACACCGGTCGGGCGAGACGGAGGACACGACGATCGCGGATCTCGCGGTCTCGACCGGCGTCGGGCAGATCAAGACGGGCGCGCCGTCGCGAACGGACCGGGTCGCGAAGTACAACCAGCTGTTGCGCATCGAGGAAGAGCTCGGCGACACGGCCGAGTACCCCGGCTGGAAAGCGTTTCCACGCTCGGCAACGGCCGGCGCGACGCCCGCCGGCTGACGACTACAAGAGCGTCGCGTCCGCGTCGCCTTCGGCCGCTACATTGAGCGTATGGCTCGTACGAGCCCGCGCCGCACGAAGATCGTCGCAACGATCGGTCCCGCTTCGTCGACCCCGGAGCTCGTACGTGCACTCGTCGAGGCGGGCATGGATGCCGCCCGCCTCAACCTCTCACACGGGACACACGACGATCACGCGAGCCGCGCGGCTCTCATCCGCGAAGCGGAGAGGGCTGCCGGGCGCCCGATTGCGGTCATCGGCGATCTGCAGGGACCGAAGTTCCGGGTGGGCGACCTCGACGCGCCGATCGTCCTGACCTCCGGCGACGACGTCACCGTCGTCGCCACCGAGGACGGCGTGGGGCGCGGCGAGCTGCCGATTGCGCCGGCTGCGATCGGGGAGGTCTGGCGTCCGGGGCACGAGGTCCTCGTCGACGACGGGATGGTGCGCCTGCGCATCGAGGAGGTCGATGCCGGCCGGGCGCGCTGCGGCGTCGTGGTCGGTGGGGCGGTCACGTCGCACAAGGGAGTCAATCTCCCGGGCGTCCCGATTCCGATCCCGTCGCTGACGCGGAAGGATCTCGACGATCTCGAGTTCGCGCTCGAGCTCGGGTGCGACTTCATCGCGTTGTCGTTCGTGCGTTCCGCGGCCGATGTTCGCGACCTGCGCGGGCTGCTCGAGCAGGGCGGCTCGACGGCGCACATCATCGCCAAGGTCGAGAAGGCAGAAGCGGTCGACGCGCTCGACGACGTCCTCGGCGAGGCCGATTCGGTGATGGTCGCGCGCGGCGACCTCGGTGTCGAGATCGGTCCGGCGCTCGTTCCGCTCGTTCAGAAGCGGATCATCCTCAAGGCGCTCGAGCGCGGGAAGCCCGTGATCACGGCAACGCAGATGCTCGAATCGATGATCCATCACCCGGAGCCGACGCGCGCCGAAGCGAGTGACGTCGCAAACGCGATCCTCGACGGCACCTCCGCCGTCATGCTCTCTGGCGAGACGGCGGTGGGGGAGTACCCGATCGAGTCCGTTCAGACGATGGACCGCATCGCACGAGCGGTCGAGCCGAGCCTCGGCTACCGCCACGAGATCCCGGACGCGACGGAGCAGCCGACGATCGGCAATGCGATGTCGAACGCGGCCTGCGATCTGGCCGAGGCGCTCGGTGCAGCGGCGATGCTCGTCCCGACATTCACCGGCCGCACCGCTTCCGCCGTCGCGCGGTTGCGTCCGCGGCGTCCCATCGTCGCGTTGACTCACAAGCTCTGGTCGGTGCACCAGATGGCGATCGAGTGGGGTGTGACGCCGCTCGCGATCCCCGAATGCCGCGACGTCCAGGACCTCTGGGATCGCTCCATCGAGGCTGCGAAAGAGGCGGGGATCGTCGTCGCGGGCGACACCGTCGTCATCACTGCGGGCACCGCGGTGAACATCCCCGGCTCGACGAACGTCATCAAAGTCGACGTCGTCTGAGCTGCGCGCCGCGCAAAAGCTTCGCTTTTGCGCGGGGTCCAGTTACGCCGCTTATCGCGGTACACGCGCGCGGGCCAAGCCCGCGCGCTCTTACTGGGTGGGCGTCGGCGAGATCCGCGGGCGGTGGCGGCTTCGCCGTCCCCACCCCCGTTAGGTCGGCCTGCGCGTACAGCGGCTGCGCCCGCTTTACTCTCCGGCCTTTAGTCGCAGCGCTTGCAGAAGCGTTCGACCGTTCCTTCGACCGAGCGGGAAGGCGCCGCGCACTGGACCGGGAAGGATGACGCGACCGTCTAGCGAACGTCCGCCCCATGGCGGCTCGACGTCCTCCTGCTACGACGCTCGCGCGGCGCTGGCTCGCGGTCGTCGCGGTCGTATTGATCGCCTACGCGTACTACCACCCGCTTCGAAGCTGGCTCGAGACCCGGCACGAGCTGTCGTCGCGCCGGGCAGAGGTCGCGCAGCTCCTGGAACAGCGGCGCGAGCTTCAAGAGCGGCTGCGCGCCTCCACGAGCATCGCAGCGCTCGCACGCGAGGCGCGCCGCCTCGGCTACGTTCGGCCGGGCGAGCACCTCTTCATCGTGAAAGGCATCGCAGCCTGGAAGAAGGCACATACCATCGCTAACCGCTGAAAATGCTCCGCATTTCAGCGGGCTAGAGTTTCGGCATCGCTTCGCTCGCGGATGATGACGAAGATCGAGTTACGGTCGAGCGCCAGCTAGGACGACGTCCGCGCGCACTTCGACGTGTGATCGTTCGTTGTCCGTACGGGCGACCTGCGGTGACCGAGCAATCCGCGTATGACGACGAAGGCCGTCCCTTCCCGACGACGTTCTGGCTGACATGTCCCTACCTGGTCGCGGCGGTGTCGCGCCTCGAGGCTGCCGGCGGCGTCGAGCGCTGGTCGCGTGCGGCGGTGGACGACTTGGAGCTCGCGTCGAGCCTCGGTCGCGCCCATGCCGAGCAGCGGCGTATCCGGCCGGAGCTCGACGTCGGAATCGGCGGGGCGGGCGTTGGAGCGCGCGGACTGAAGTGCCTGCACGCGCACGTCGCCTTCGCGCTCGCTCGCCCCGGCTACGACCTCGGCGAGCGGATCCTCGCCGAGGTCGAACCGCGCTGGCCGGGCGTTTGCTGCTCCGAGTGACGGATACTTGACGCGCCGTGGCGATCGCGACAGAGGCCGTGCGGCGTGAGTGGGAGGACGGTTACCGCCGCTTCCAGGCTGCTGAGCGGGATTCTGTTGCCGGCGAGCGCCTTCGGGCCCAGCTCGATGTCGTGTCGGACGAGTTGCGCAAGCGAATCGGGCAGACCTTCACGCTCGAGCAGCTGGCCGATGCGTATGGACGCGCCGACGATTGGGTGCGCGACGCGGTGTCCGAGCGCGCGGCGACGCCCGGCTGGCCGCGGAACCTGGCGCTCGTCCAGGACGCGGCCTTCTACCTGTACCAGCGCGGTGCGGTCGACTACGGCCCGTGACGAGCCTGAGCCCGGTCGAGCGCCGCCAGCGTCGTCGGCGCCGGCGGCGTGAGGAGCTCGTGCGCTGGGGCATCCGGCTCGCCGTCGTGCTGATCGTCTTCGGCGCCGGGATCGCCGTCGGCCAGGCCCTCCACGACAACCCGAAGCCGGGCGAGACGACGACCCTCGACCGGACGCTCACCCTCCCGACGACCGGAAATCCCGGATCTACCGTGACTCCGTAGGCCTCCGCAGGTGTCAAGAAGGCGTATGTTTGGGTAGATTCGCGGGAGATGGCCTCTCACGAAGCGGGTGCAAGACGCGCCGTAGGCGGGGAAAACGACTGGCTGACGCTCGGCCAGGCAGCGAAGTTCCTCGGCGTCGCCCAGAGCACGATCCGGAAGTGGTCGGACCTCGGCCGTGTTCCGGCCTTCTATACGCCCGGCGGGCACCGCAGGTACAAACGCGCCGACCTCGAGGCATTCCTCGAGCGCTCCGGGCCGGGAAAGCGCGCGCGTGGGCCCCTCGTCCTGCTCGTCGACGACGACGCTCAAGTCCGTGAGGTCGTGCGCATCAACCTAGAGATGGAGGGCTACGCAGTCCGCGAGGCGGCGAACGCAGAGGATGGTCTCGCCGCGCTCGAGGACGAGGCACCGGACCTGATCTTGCTCGACGTGATGATGCCGCAGGTCGACGGTTGGGAGATGCTCCGGCGGGTCCAGGAGCGGCACGGGGTCGGCTCGATCCCCGTGGTCATGTTCAGCGGACAGCTCGACGCCGGCGAGGAGGCCGTCCAGCGCGGCGCACAGGGCTTCGTCGGGAAGCCGTTTGATCTGCGCGCGCTGATCGATCAGACGAAGCAGATCGTTCCCGCCTGATCTCTGGGGATCGCGACCTCGAGCGTTGGGTGGTCCACCACCGCGCCGGGTGGCTGAACCCACTCTTCGACGGGCTCACGTACGCGGGGCGACTCGGCCTGCTGTGGATCGCCATCGCGCTCGTGCTGTCCGCGCTCTATCGACGCTGGGGCATCCTGGTCGTGACGGTGATCGCGGTCACCTTTGCGGACTGGTCCGCGAGGGGCCTCAAGGCGATCTTCGACCGCGAGCGCCCCTCGCTGCGCTACGCGGAACCGGAACCGCTCGTCAAGACCGCTCACGACGCGTCGTTTCCGTCTGGACACGCTGCGACGAGCTTCGCGGCCGCGACGATCCTGACGTTCGCGTTCCCGCGGCTCGGGCCGGCGCTGTTCCTGCTAGCGAGCGCGGTTGCGTTCTCACGCGTGTACGTCGGCGTCCACTATCCACTGGACGTCGTCGGCGGGGCGTTGCTCGGCGTCCTGATCGCGTTCGCAATCAGGTACGTGGCGCGGCGTGCGTTTCGGCTAGAGCTCTTCGCCCGCTCTGAGGAGTCCGGCGGCGATCACGGCGAGCGCCGCGACCAGGCTGATGAAGATCCCGATCCCCCGACCGCGCCAGCCGAAGAACTCGTCGGGGATGACGATCAGGCGGATCAGGACGAAGACCGTCGCGAGGGCTCCGAGAGCGATCACGACGAGGCTCTCCGGGATGGTCGCCGGCAGCTCGATGCCCGCCAGTCGCAGCGCGACGAGAGCTAGCACCGCCAGGCCGATGAAGAAGACGAGCTTGCCCAGCGTTCCCGTATGCCAACCGATCACGCTCGTCGTCGGCCCCTCGCCGGAGCCGACGTACCAGCCCGTGAAAGCCGAGATCGCAAGGACGAGGCCGGATACCCAGGTGAGCGTCTCGCCCCACGCCCAAACGTCCTCGGCCGGTCGGTTCGGGCGCGGGCGGGAGGAGCTCGCCCAATCGTCTGGTTCCGGCGGGCTCGGGCTGTAGGGGTCTGGCGTTTGCATCGGCTCAGTATGTGGAGATCGCGAACGGCCGCACGGCAGCCGACTACTTTAGGGGGTCAGATGATGCAGTAGACGCGCGCCTCGCGGGCCGGAACCGAGGACTCCGTTCTGTGGCCGCACTACAGGCCGAAGACTTTCTGAACTTCGTTCCAGATCGTGACGATGAGGAAGATCGCGAGCGCCACGAGAAGCGTGAACGCAATGATGAAACGGAGACGAGCGCGCGTCTTCTCCCGCTTCCGCCGCACACGGGCATTGCGCCGCGCTCGGTGGTAGTGGTAGGCACGGTCGACCGCTTCGGGATCGACAGGCGGATCGTCGCGCGGCTCAGCGCGGCGGGCGGGCTGGGCCATTGCCCGATTCTAATAAGCCGGAGTTTTTTGGTCTGAACCACTCGCTTCGCGGGTGACGTTCGGCGTTTGTCGATACTTCGAGCAGATCGATGGTGGGGCGACCAGGCCAGGCGAGGACGGGGCTCGTGGAGCGGGGCCTCGATGCGCTCGCAGACTCCGGGGTCGGCCTCGGTCTCGCGGGCACGCTTACCGAAGCGCTGCAAGCCATCGCCGACGCGGTGCGCCGCGCGGCGGGCGCCGACGCCGTCGTGGCGCGCGCTGCGGACGAGTCCGGCCGAGCGCTGAATGCGGTCGGGGTCGCAACCCGATCGCCCGCTCTGAGCGCGGAGCTCGAGGGATCGCGGCTGCCGCTTGCTGACGTGCCGGAAGCCGAGGAGTCGCATCGAGATCGGTTGCCGGAAGCGGTTCGACGTGCGGCGGAGCGGATCCGCGCGGACCATGTGGCGCTCCTCCCGGTGCGGGTGGACCGATCGGTGCGGGGGACGCTCGAGCTGCTGCGAACGGGGTCGCCGTTCTCGGAGCTCGAGCTCCGGCTCGCCCGCATCGGGGCGGCGCAGGCCGGCCTTGCGATCCGCGCCTTCGGTCGAAACGGCGCCGCAGCACATGCGCTCCACGCGCGCGCCGTGCTCAACGTCGCCGGGGAGGCTCTGGCAGCCGGCGCCGACGATTCCCGGACAGCCGAACAGCTGACGCGCCTCGCCGCCGAGGCGACCGGAGCGGGCGCTGCGCTGCTGTGGAGAACCGCACCCGGTCGGGCTCTGGAGCTGATCGCATCGACCGGGCTCGACGAGCTTTCCGGCACGGTCTCCGTCGCAAGGGCCGCTGCCGAAGCTGCGGTCACGGGACACAGTGGAGTCGTCGTCGCGCAGCTCGACGGCGGCGCGGGAGGGGAAGCGGCGCTCGCCGCAACCCTCCAGCTGGGACAGCCGCAGGTCGGCGCACTCCAGCTTCTGTTCACGCCGGAGAGGGAGCCGAGCGAGGCCGAGCTGGCGACGCTTGCGACGTTCGGCGTGCGTGCCGCGCACGCGTTACGGGCAAGCCTCCGCGCTCGGACGACCGCGCTCGAGCTGGAACGCACGCAAGCGCTCCTCGCCGTCGTCGGGCAGGCGATCTCGCAGCTCTCGCTTGCGCATACGCTCGACACGGCCGTGACGCGAGTGGCCGAGCTTCTCGACGCCGACCGGCTCGCGATCTATCTGCGTGAGGACGGCCGGCTGCACGAGGCAGCCGCGGTCGGTCTTGCCGGCCCGCACGTCGCGGTGGCTGAGCGGCTGCTCGAGCTCGCCCTCGGGCCTCTTCGCTCGCGCGGGGTTGTCGTCTCGTCGGACATCGGCTCCGATGTGCGGCTGGCGGCCGTCTCGAATGCTGCGTCGGAGGCGGCCATCGACGCGGCGATCGCCCTGCCTCTGCTCGCGCAGGACGAGGTGATCGGCCTGCTCGCCGTCTTCCCGCCGAGAGGCTTCGCGCAGACGGAGAGCGATGCGACGCTCCTCGCGGCGCTCGCGGCCCAGCTCGCCGTCGCGGTGCAGAACGCGCGGCTCCACGAGCAGGCAAAGCACCTCGGCGCTGAGCGGAAGCGCGCGCTCGACGCCGAGATGGCTGCCTCGAGGCAGGTGGGCGCGCTGTACGAGATCTCGCGCTCGTTCGCCCAGAGCCTTTCGCTCGAAGCGACGCTGGACGCGGTCGCGGCCACGATCGTCGACGTGCTCGACGTCGACATCGCGCTGATCCGAATGCCGGACGAGCGGCGGGAGTGGCTCGTTCCGCGCGCACTGAGCGTCGCCGAGCCAAGACTTGAGCCCGCCGTGCGATCGCTTCTGTACCTCGCTCATCCGTTCGGCGTGCAGCCGTTGCAGCGTCTCTTCCGGCTCCGCGAGCCGGTGGAGGTGGCGCCGGAGACCTCGCACGCGATCGGATCGCCCGCGACTGCGTTGCTTCCGTTCCTCGAACGTGGCTGGACCGGTGCCGTCGTGCCGATCGCGACGCCCGCTGAGGTGCTCGCCGCACTGACGATCATCTCCGTTCGCCCCGGCTCCCCCGTCACGTCGGACGAGATCGAGCAGGCCACCGCGATCGCAGGACAGGCCGCGCTTGCAATCGACAACGCGCGCTTGTATCAGCAGCAGAAGCAATTCTCCGACACGATGCAGCGCTCGCTCCTGCCCCGATCGGTGCCGGAGCTAGAAGGGCTCGAGCTCGGCGATGCCTATGAGTCGTCCGCGCGCGTCGAGGTCGGGGGCGACGTCTACGACTTCATGGAGCTAGGCGACGGACGCCTCGCAGTGGCGCTCGGCGACGTAACGGGGCACGGGATCGAAGCCGCCGCAGACATGGCCATGGCGAAGTTCGTGTTCCGCGCTCTTGCGCGGGAGCATTCGGAGCCGGCGGACTTTCTCCAGTCTGCGAATGACGTCGTCTTGACCGAGATTGCGCCGGGCAAGTTCATCACCATGGTGTACCTCGTCGTCAGCAGCACAGGCGACGTCGCGGCGGCCGTCGCCGGCCACCCGCCACCTCGTCTCGTTGCCGCCGATGGAACCGTCACGGGCCTCGAGACGGGGGGACTGGTCCTCGGCATCGAGCCGGGACAAGGTTACGAGGAGGTGCGCGCCTCCCTCGATGAGGGAGGCGCGGTGGTGCTCTACACGGATGGTGTGCTCGAGGCGCGGCGCGACGGTCAGCTCTACGGTTTTGAACGCCTCGACAGCGTCCTGGCAGAGCACCATGCGCTGCCCGCCGCGGCGATTGCGCAGGCGGTGCTCGAGGACTGCCGCACATTTGCGCGGGGCGACCTCGTGGACGACTGCGCGGTCGTCGTCGTGAAGAGAACCGCGTGATCGAACTACGACGGCCCGCGGGGCAGTTCGCCCGCGTCGGCCACCGGGGAGCATCGGCGCTTGCGCCGGAGAACACGCTGCAGGCGCTCGAGCTCGCGGTGGAGCTCGGCTGCGACACGCTCGAGTTCGACGTCCTCGACCTCGTCGATGGAACCGTTGTGCTCGCGCACTCGAACAGGTTGCGTGAGGTCAGCCACGGCGCCACACGCGGGCGCCTCAGAGGACGCAGCCTCGATGCGTTGCGCACCGTCGCGCCTCACCTGCCGACGCTCGACGAGGCGCTCGCGTTCTGCGCCGAGCGGTTTCCGAGCGTTGCGCTGCAGGTCGACCTCAAGCGGCGTGGCCTCGAGCGTGCGGTTGTCGAGAGCCTGCGACGGCACGGTGTCGTCGAGCGTGCGTGGGTGAGCGGGTTCGACGCGTCAGCGCTCCGACGCATCGGCGAGCTCGAGCCGGAGCTCGCCCGGTCGTACACGCTTCCGCGAGATCGGCTCGGCATCTCCCGGCGCGGGCCCCTCGCTCCTGTGGTGCGCCGTTCGCTCGCCTCGTTCGGAGCCTCGCTGCCGCGCCGGCTCGCCGATCTCCTGTCTCGCGCCGGCGCGTCCGCGGCCACGTTGCACCATTCCGTTGCCTCGCCGGCCGCGATCGAGCGCGCCCACGAGATCGGAGCTGCCGTCTACGTCTGGACCGTGGACGACTCGAGGCTGGCGGCTAAGCTGGCCCGCGCCGGGGCCGACGGCATCATCACCAACGACCCGCGGATCTTTACGATGTTCGACGCATGAAACGTCGCTCTTTCCTGCTTTTTCCTCTGGCCGTCGCCGCTGTCGCGGGCTCTCTCACAGCCGCCCCGAAGGCCGCCGGGGTCCCGGCGACGATCCCCCTCGGCGTGATGGTCGGCGATGTGCCGGTCGGCGGATTGACGGCGGCGGACGCGGCGGTGGCGGTGCAGCAGGCCTTCGCACGGCCCCTGCGCCTTCAGGTCGGAGCGACGCGAATCTCCGTCACTCCCGACGTGCTCGGCGCGACCGCCGGGGTCGACCGCGCAGTGCAGCGCGCGCTGCGGGCGGCCGAGAACACTGCGGTTCCGCTGGGCGTCAACGCACCGGGCAGCTCCATCACGCCCTTCGTCGCGAAGCTCGCGCAGCGTTACGACCGGCCCGCCGTCGACTCGAGCCTCGTTCTGAGACGCCTGCGTCCCTGGTTGTCGAAGGAGCGCGCCGGTTCAAAGCTCGACCGCCGGCGCGCCGTGCAGGACATCATCGCTGCGCTCTACGCGGGAGTGCGCGGCCCGATCCGGCTCAAGCAGCTCCCGCTCCGCCCGAAGGTGACGCGCAGCAGCTTCGGCGCCGTGGTCGTCATTCGCCGGAGCTCGAACCGGCTGTACCTGTACCGCGGCATGCGCTTCTGGCGCATCTTCGGCGTCGCGACCGGTCAGGCCCAGTATCCGACGCCGCTCGGACGGTTCTCGGTGATGGTCAAGTGGCGGAACCCGTGGTGGTATCCGCCGAACTCGCCGTGGGCGGCCGGGCAGAAGCCGATACCTCCGGGCCCCGACAACCCGCTCGGGACGCGGTGGATGGGGCTGTCGGCGCCCGGGGTCGGGATCCACGGCACGCCGTCCGACACATCGATCGGCTACTCGGTCTCGCACGGGTGCATTCGCATGCACATCTCCGAGGCCGAGTGGCTCTTCAACCACATCGACGTGGGCACGCCGGTCTTCATCGTTTCGTCCTGATGCCGCGCGCAGCAAGGCTGACGGCGCAGGCGCTCGCGGTCGCACTCGTCGCCGGTCTGTTGGCCTTGCTGATCTGGCGCGTCGCGCGCGACAACAACAAGGGCGTCTCCCAGGCGCTGGCGGCCGGCTCGCATCCAACCGCTCCGAACTTCGAGCTGCCGCGTCTCGACGGGCCAGGGCGTTTCGACCTCGCGTCTGTGCGCGGGAAGAAGCCGATCGTCCTCGACTTCTGGGCGTCGTGGTGCCAGCCGTGCATCCACGAGTCGAAGCGGCTCGAGGCTGCGCGGAAGCGATACGGCGATCGCGTCACGTTCGTCGGAGTCGACACGAAGGACTTCTCGTCGGATGCGCGCAGCTGGCAGCGTCGGCACGGGATCAACTATCCGAGCGTGCACGACGGCAGCGGGACGGTGTTGACGGAGTGGGGCGGCCTGCCGATCCCGAAGATCTTCTTCATCGACCGGAGCGGCAGGGTCGTCGGCGAGCTCGAGGCGGAGGAGGATCTACCGCGGTACCTCCAGCAGATCGCCTCGTCGTGAGACCGGTCGCCGTCCTCTTCCTCGCGGTACTGCTGATCGTCCCCGTCGCGCGCGCAAGCGACGCGCATCCGACCCAGGCCGAGCTGGAGGGAGAGGTCATGTGTCCGGTGTGCGGCACGACGCTCGACCAGTCCGACTCGCCCGCCGCGCAGCAGATCAAGCGTGTGATTGCGGGGCGCATCGCCGCCGGCGATACGAAGAGCGAGATCGAGAACCGTCTCGTCGCCGAGTACGGCGACGCGATCCTGGCGGCGCCGCGGCACGAGGGCTTCGGGCTCTTGGCCTGGTGGCTCCCGCTCGGCGGGATCCTCGCGGCGGCGGCGATCGTCGCCGTCGGTGCGTGGCGATGGTCGCACAGCCGCGAGCGCGAACCGGACGCAAAGGAGCTCGACCCGGCGCTCGAGCGTCGCCTGGACGAGGAGCTTGCCCGATGGGACTAACGGTGCGTCGGCAGGTCGGCGGCTGATGGAAAAGGCGGCCGGGCTCTTCGTGCTCGGGTTCGCGTCGATCGCGTTCCCGTGCGTTCTCCCGCTCGTCCCCGGCTACCTATCCGCCGTGTCGGCGGTCGAGGCAAACCGGCTCGGGGACCGCGGCGTCGGACGTCGCGTCGCCGTTGCAAGCCTCCCGTTCATCGCAGGCTTCGCGATCGTCTTCGTGCTCCTCGGTGCAGCGACAAACGTCATCGCCAGCGTGATGACGGAGCAGACGAAGCAGGCGCTTGCCGGCTTCATCCTCGTCGTCGCGGGGCTCGCGTTCATGGGCCTGCTCCCCGGCACCGACCGGTTGGTCGCCGGCGGGTTGATGCAGGGCGCACGCCGGACCGGCTCGCGCATCCTGCTCGGCGGCGCGTTTGCGATCTGCGCCGCTCCGTGTGTCGGCCCGTTTCTCGCCGAGGCGTTCGCGGCGGCGAGCAACTCGGAGACGGTGATCCGCGGCTCGGCGTGGCTCGCCGCATACTCGGCAGGCCTCGGGGTTGCCTTCCTCCTCGCAGCCGTGTTCTTCGTGCGCGGGATGACGCTCTTCCGCTGGATGCGTGACCACTACAGGGTCTTCTCGCTCGTCGGCGGGACGATCCTCGTGGCGCTCGGCCTCCTCCTCTTCTTCGACGAGTTCTACCGCGTGCAGATCTACACGCACCGGCTGCTGGAAGCCGTCGGCCTCGGCGACCTCTGACCTCAGAGCTTCGGCGGCGGAAGCTCGAGCGTTCCCTGGGCGTGCAACTCGCGCAGCTGAGCGAGCAGCGGCTCGAGCTCAACGCCCCGATGATGTGGCGCGAACGGCTCGAGACGTCGGACCGCTTTCGCGAGCTGCCGCTCGGTCCCGATCCGGCGTCCGCGTCCGGCCTGATACCAGGCGACCGCTACGTGGACGAGACCCTGGAAGAAGTCGCGCTCATTCGGCGGAGCTGCGCGCCAGGCGTCTTCGAGCTCCTCGTGCGCGGCGAAGTACTCGCCGGCACGGATCAGCTCGACGCCTGCTCTATACGCGGACTCGAAGCTCTCCGTCCTCGACCTGAACGTCGTATGTCTTCAGCTGGATTGCGAGGTCGAACTCGTTCTGTCCCGTGCGCACGTCGTACTGCCAGCCGTGCCACGGGCAGGTGAGTACGCACCCTTCGAGGTGCCCTTCGCCGAGCGGCCCCTGGAGGTGGAGACAGTGGCCCTGCACGGCGTAGAAGCCGCCGTTGCAGTGGGCGAGGGCAATCTCTTCGTCGCCCGCCGTGACGCTGCGGATCGTCCCGAGCGGAACATCCTCGACCTGGGCCACCGTGACGAACCGGTCCTGCACGGCGGGCGACACTAGCAGGGGTTGAGTAGCGAGCGTGACCCGCGGTACGCTGCGCACGTGGCGACGATCCTGCTGTGTGGGGTCGATGTCTACTTTCGGGGCAAGCTCGAGGCGCTCCTACCTGCGCATCATTTCGTCACGACGGACAGCGCGGACTGGCCGGATCTCGTAATCGCGGACATCAGCCGCGTCGATCCAATCGACGTCGCGGACTCATACCCCGAGGTCCCGATCCTCGGGTACGGCGGCCACACGGACACCGCCGGGCTCCGTCGTGCGCACGAGGCAGGCTTTGACCAGGTGCTCGTCAAGAACGCCCTCCAGGAGCGGGCGGCTCAGGTCGTCGAGGAGCTGACGGCCTGAGTACACTCGCGGCGTAATGACTTACATCATCGCCGAGCCCTGCATCGACATCAAAGACCTCTCCTGCGTGGATGTCTGCCCCGTCGACTGCATCCACCAGGCCGAGCGGATCCTCGTGATCGACCCCGAGGAGTGCATCGATTGCTTCGCCCCCAACGAGGAATTTCTGACGACCTGGGGGTTGCGCAACTTCGCCGAGATGGAGAACCGTTGGTGCCACGTCCTGACGGATGACGGGTTCAAGCCGGCGTACATCCGTCGCTTTCGCCGCAAGCCGCTCGTCCGGGTCACATTTGCGCCTGCGTTCGAAGAACGCGACCGTTACGGGGGCACGAGGCTGACGACGCGGAGCATCTCGAAGTTCCGCCAGAGCGTGCTCGCTACTCCTACGCACTCGTGGGTCCTCGCCGACGGCGACCGCACGGATTCGCTCCGAGTTGGGCAGTTCGTCCCGTCGGCCCACGTCGAGCCGAAACGCGATGGTCCGACGTATCGCCTCGGCGTCCTGCACGGGCTCGTCTTCGGGGACGGCAGTTGGAGCAGATACGTGGCTCGATCGGATGAACATGTTCACGAGGTCCCCTTGTTCGGTGACCGAGTAGCGCGCTTCCGAGACTTCTTTGACCACATGAAGTTCAAGCCATCGTTCGACGTCCATCCTGGGTACGTCGGAACCGGGATAGTTCGTTCGGAAGCCAACCTCAAGGGAATGCTGCCTGAGGACGCGGATCCCGAGTACATAAGCGGCTTTGCGGACGGTTGGATCGCCGCGGACGGCGATCCAGTGAGGGCCGGCTCGTGGCGGTTGCGCTCCACCGATCACGCGGCACTCGCATGGCTCGAGCGGGCCGCTCCATACGCCGGGTACATCACGGTCGGGTCCGGGGAGGAGGGGAATCAGGTCACGAACTTCGGTGCCCGTACCCGTCCCATTCGCTGGCTGTATCTCGCCACACGGGAAACGTATTGGCGTGTTATGAGCGTCGAGGAGATCGAGGCGGACGAAGAGGAGACATTCTGCGCGATTGTCCCGCGCAAGCACACGTTCACCCTCGCTGCCGGCATCTCAACTGCCAACTGCGGCGCATGCGAACCGGAGTGTCCGGTCGAGGCGATCTTCCCCGAGGACGCGCTCCCGGATAAGTGGGAGCCGTTCGTGCGCATCAACTACGCCTACGGTGAAGGGCTCGACGTCGTGAACAAGCTCACCGACGAGTACGCCACCGAGCACAACGTCCAGAACCCCCCGCTGGAATAACACGCAGCAAAACGGGTACGCGGCGATCGTCGTCTAGCAGTAGGGGGTCCAGATGCCTCAGCAAGCATGGAGCGCAAAGCGCGAACGCCAGTACGAGCACATCAAGGAGTCGGAGAAGGAGCACGGCCGCTCGACGAAGCGTGCGAAGGAGATCGCAGCGCGGACCGTCAACAAGGAGCGGGCGCGGTCCGGCGAGACCAAGGGCCGTCCCTCCGGGACGTCGACGCGCGACATGTCCTCCGGCCGTCGCGGGGGGCTCCGTTCCGGTTCGAACCGGCCGAAGGGCCGCACGAAGGAGCAGCTGTACAATGAGGCCAAGCGGATGAACGTCCCCGGCCGCTCCCGGATGAACAAGCAGCAGCTCCAGCGGGCGGTCGACGCAAAGAAGTAGGCCGTAGCTAGGCTGGCTGCGTGAAACCGAAGACGCTTGACCACGTCGCCTTCTGGGTGGCGGACCGCAAGCCGATCGTCGACGTCCTGACGAAGCACGTCGGCATGCACGTGATCGACGAGCAGGACGCGTTCACGCTCGTCGGCTCGAACGCGCGGCACGGGAAGCTGACGCTGTTCGGCGCGGAAGGGCCCCGCGCGCCGGGTGCGTTCAAGCACGTCGCGCTTCGCGTGTCCGATGCCGAAAGGGCGCGTCGGGAACTGCCGGAGGGGAGCACGGAGAGCCTCGAGCTCGGCGAGGGCGTCCGGGTCCGTCTCGTCGAGGCGCAGACGGACGTCGACTACGACCTCGACCATGTTGCGCTGTACTCGAAAGATCCCGAGCGAACGGCGGAGGAATACACCCGCCTCGGCTTCAAGGCGACGGAGCCGTCCAGTGAGGGCCATCCGCGGGTCGAGGTCGGAGGCGCGTACGTCGAGTTCCACCCAGGCGAGCCGGGTGATCCCGAGAAGCCGCTGCTGAACCACCTTGCCGTGCTCGTCGACTCCGCCGACGATCACACGGAAGAGGCCGAGCAGCTCGGCATCGTCGACAACGTCGTCGACGCTGCGAACACCCGGGCCGTGTTCGTGTGGGGCCCAGAGCGTGTGCGCATCGAGTACGTCGAGCACAAGCCCGGATTCGCGCTGACCTGAGAATTGCCGGCGGAGGCATGGCCGGCCTCGTCGCCGCCGCGCGTGCGCGCGAGCTCGGCGCGCGACCGATCGTGTTCGAGAAGGGCACGCGGGCCGGCGGCTCGATGCTCCTATCGAGCTGCGTGATCTGGCGCTACCGCGAGTGGGATGACTTTCGCGCCGAGTGCCCGACGGGAGACGAACGCCTGCAGCGCGTGGTCTGGGAGGGGTTGGACGACGCAATCGCCTGGCTCGAGTCGCTCGGTGCTCCGGTGGTCGAGCACGAGACCGGCAACCCGCGGACGCTCGGGAAGCGGTTCGAGCCGCGCGGGCTGACGGAGACCCTTATCGGTGCTGCGGACGACGTCCGTGTCGGTGAGACGAGCAGCGACGTCACGATCCTCGCGACCGGCGGCTTCCAGGGCGATCCGAGCCTGGTCGAAGAGCACGTCCGACCGACCGCGCGGCTCCGTCTTCGTGCCAATCCCTGGAGCACCGGCGACGGCCTGCGCCTCGCTCTTGGGCGCGGCGCCGAGCTGTCGCGCGGTATGGACGAGTTCTACGGCCGGAACATGCCCGACGCCGATTTCAGCGAGGAGGAGTTCGTGCCCTTTGCTCAGCTCTACGGCCGCTTCGCGCGCGTCTACAACGACGACGGCGAGGAGTTCTTCGACGGCGAGGTCTCCTGGTCCGAGAACGACCTGGTACAGGCGACGGCGCGCCAACCCGGCGGCCGCGCCTGGTACGTCCTCGACGACGCCGCTCTGAAGCAACGAGTGCGCGAGCGCACCGTGGCGGACATGGTTGCGCTCGCGCCGACAAAGGCGGACCCGTCGGAGCTTCCGTTCACGGTGGCGCGCCGCGCAAACGTCGCGGTTCGCGTCCGACCGGGGATCACGCACACGATCGGCGGCCTTCGCATCGACGAACGCGCACGTGTGGCGGGCACGGACGGCCTGTTCGCCGCAGGCGCCGACGCCGGCGGGATCTCTACGGGCGGCTACGCCAGCGGCCTCGCGGCCGCACTCGTCTTCGGCCGGGTCGCAGCGGAGTCGGCTCTAGGCCGCCTGTAAGTACGCGCAGAGCCGCTCGTCGTTCGGAAGGGGCGACGGAGCGACCTTCGTGACACGGAATCTCTGCTCCTCCGCCTCGACCTCGCTGCCCACCGCCGGCGGATCGCCCTGGCCTTCCCGCAGCTCGTAGCCGCTCGGCTTCCAGATGAAGAGGAGATACCCCCGGCCGTTCTCGATCACGGCCCGATCCTAACGAGGCACGTCCGGTGCCAGGCACGAGACATGTCTCACGAGGTCGCCGCGGACGGCGGGAGGACGACGCGAATCGTCGTGCCGCCGCCGTCGCCCTGGTCCACCGTCAGGTCGCCGTCGAGCGTCCGGGCACGCTCTGTCAGCTCGTCGAGGCTGCGGCGGCGACGCTCGCCCGGAGCGTCGTCTTCGATCGCGGTCTCGAGGCTGCCGTCGTCGGCTTCGCGAACCGTCACCGACAGCGTCTCAGGCGGACCGCGACGGACCGCCTGGTTCAGCGCCTCGCGGATGATCTGGTAGAGGGCCGCCTGCGTCTGCTCCGGGAGGCGGTCGGCGGCGTCGACGTCGAGGTCGACGTGCACCGGATGCGCCAGGGCGATCTGGTCCGTGAGCGCCCGTACTGCCGGTGCGAAGCCCTGGTCGCGTAGCACCACCGGCTCGAGGTTGAACGACAGGTCGCGCAGCTGTCCGATCGTCGCGCGATGCCGCTCGAGCGCACGAGTGATGATGTCGCGCGCCTCGTCGGCACGGCCTTCGGCGATGCAATCGAGGCCCGCATCGAGCAGCAGCGCGACGCCGGACAGCGATTGCACCGCCCCGTCGTGCAACTCGTTCGCGAGCCGCCTCCGCTCGTCTTGCTCCGCCGTGATCAACTGGTCGGACAGCCTCGAGCGCTCGGCCTCGCGCAGCCGCGCGTCCTCGAGGAGCCGCCTGTTCTCGTGTTCACGCGCGGCGAAGTCCGCGAGCACTGTCGCGCGAACGACGTCCTCACGGTCGAAGGGCCGTTTGCGGGTGAGGCGCAACGCGCCGACCTCGTCAGCCCGCGCCTGCAACGGGATCACGATCGCATTCCCCCCGGGGCCCGGACGCGGCCGCTCCTCAGGTCCCAGCAGCCGTGCCCCGGCTTCGAACAAGTGCTCGGCCTCCTGCCGCGTCCGTTCCAGCACATCCGGGTCGCTGACGATGGAGCCCATCGTCTCGACCAGGGACTCGAGGAAGCGGGCCTCGCTCGTGAGCTGTTGCTCCGCGGCCGCGTGGCGGCGCCGTTCGGAGACGACGAGGTAGGCCGCGATGAGACCTGCGAGTGCAGCAGCGAGCCCGGCGAACATCAGCGACCGGCTGCCGAGTGCAAATCCCACGACGGCAAGCACGGCCGCCCCGAACAACGCCAGGGACAGTACGGCGCTTCTAGTCGATAATCGCTTCGCGAAGCGCAATCGCAACCGCTTGCGTCCGCGTGTCCGCCTCGAGCTTGGCGAGGATGTGACGGACGTGGCTCTTGACGGTCTCTTGACTGATGAACAGCTTTCCGGCCACGTCCTGGTTCGACATTCCGTCCGCGAGCAGCTGCAGGATCTCGCGCTCGCGCGCCGTCAGCATTTCGTCCTTGTCCTTGCCGGTGAGGAACGCCGGCATCAGCGCCGGATCCACGTAGCCCTCGCCGGCGGCCACCTTCTCGATCGCGCGTAGCAGCGTCTGGTGCGGCGCCTCTTTGAGGATGTAGCCCTTCGCACCCGACTCGAGGCCGCGACCTAGCAGCGACCGCTCGCTGTACGCGGTGAAGATGAGGACCTTCGCGTCGGGCACCTTCTCCGTCAAGACCTTCGTCGCCTCCAGCCCGTCCATGCCCGGCATCCGAACGTCCATGATCACGACCTTCGGCCGCCGGCGCTCCGCAAGTGCCACCGCACCGGCGCCGTCGGCGGCCTCCCCGATGACCCGGATGTGCGGCGCGCGTGACAGCGAGAGACGAAGCCCTTCACGGACGACCTCGTGGTCGTCAACGATCAGGCACGTGATCTCGGAGGGGGCGGTGGACACCCGAAGGAGGATTCTAGGCAGCTATACGGCGAGGGAGAGCTGCTCGGGCTCCGGCGGCGGCTCGAGCCGGACCTTCCGCCTGTCCTTGATCGCATACTCACGCGCGAGCGCGGAGACCTCGTTGCGCACCGGTTTCTGGGTGTCGCCGCCGAGATACGCCCGGTCCGCATAGAGACTCTCGTAGAACGGAAGCTGCTCCGGCCAGTCCTCGGCGAGGTGAGCGAGGAAGTGCTCACGTGTGCCGGGCCGCAGGAAGAGGAGGTTGGCCCAGATGCCAGTCGCGCCCGCCTCTCGTGCTGCGCGGACGACCTCGCGCAGCTGCTCGGGGCGATCGGAGATGCCGGGGAGGATCGGCGCCATGCCGACACGAGCATCGACGCCGGCGTCGACGAGCGTCTTCACTGCACGCAGCCGCTGGCGGGGGTGGGCCGTCGACGGCTCCGTCTTCTTCCACACCTCCTCGTCGAGCGTCGGCACCGAGAACGTGACCGAGACGTCGGCGCGGCGCGACGCCTCCGTGAGCACGTCGACATCACGGACGACCATCGGGCCGCGGGTGATGAGCGTGAACGGATTCGCCGCATCGCGCAACGCTTCCAGACATGCCCTCGTCAGCCGGTACCTCCCTTCTGCCGGCTGGTACGGATCCGTTGCAGCACCGATCGCGACTGTCTCGTGCTGCCAGGACGGGCGCGTGAGCTCACGGCGAAGCACCTTGGCTACGTTCGTCTTGACACGGATCGACGTCCCGTACCGGTCGTCGGAGGGACGGTCCGAGCGGCGCTCGAAGTGCCGCACGTAGCAGAACGTGCATCTGTGCACACAGCCCATGTACGGATTGAGCGACCACTTGAACGCCATGCCCTTCACCTGGTTCAGCGCCGACTTGCAGGGCTCTTCGCGATACTCGACCCGCATACCAGCATGATAGAACAAGCGTTCGTACCGGTCGAAAGTGGTGTCCAGCGCCTGACGCTGCCGCTGCCGACCGGCCCCAGGCACGTTCACTGCTACCTCGTTGACGGGACGCTCTTCGACACGGGCATGGGCCTCGGCGACGCGCCCTGGGACTCCGTGGAGGTCGACAGGATTGCGATCACCCACTTCCACCCCGACCACGTCGGAGGCGCGGCCGCCGCCGCGGCTGCGACCGGCGCTCCGGTCTACCAGGGCGGACTCGACTACGCGCAGTGCGAGCGGGTGTGGGGGAGCGACGACTGGCCGGAACGCATGGCGGCATGGTTCATCTGTCACGGCGTGCCGGAAGCGGTGGCGACGGATCTCATCGCCAGAGGCCACGCTTTCGCGGCGTTCGTGCGCTACGCAATCGATCCGGAGCTGCTCTACGAGGGCAGCGAGCTGGCCGGGTGGGACATCGTCGAGCTGCCGGGCCACGCCGACGGGCATCTCGGCTTTCTCCGCGACGGTGTGCTGATCGGCGGCGACCATCTGCTCCACAAGATCTCCCCGGCAGTCGGTCTCTATCCGGAGAGCCGTCCCGATCCACTCGGGGACTACCTCGCTTCCCTCGAGCGCACGGTCGAGCTCGCGCCGCGCATCGTCTACCCGGGACACGGCGAGCCGATCGAAGACGCTGCAGGTAGGTCACGGGAGTTGATCGAACACCACCGTCTTCGGCTCGACCAAACGGAGGCTGCGCTGGCCGGCGGCGAGCGCAGCGCCTTCGACGTCTCGCTTGCCCTGTTCGGGCCGGACCTGAGCCCGACGGAGCGGCGTTTTGCCGTGGCCGAGACTCTCTCGCACCTCGAGCGGCTGGTACGCGAGGGCCGCGCGGCGCGCAGAGGTGACCGCCACCGCGTTTCCTATACTGGACCGTAGTTGGACGAAGACAAACCGCCTAGTACCCACGCCCACGGGGTCGGGGCGTGACGCTCCTTTTTGAGCTCGTCGCAGTCGGCGTTCTCATTCTGCTGAACGCCTTCTTCGTCGCGGCCGAATACGGCCTCGTCACCGCGCGCCGGACTCGAATCGTCGAGCTGCACCACCAGGGCAACCGGCGCGCCCGCGACGTCCTGCGCATCACCTCCGATCCGCCGCGCTTCATCGCTGCGATGCAGCTCGGCGTGACCCTCACGTCTCTGGGTATCGGCGCACTCGGCGAGCAGGTGCTCGCGAATGCCTTCGAAGATGTCATTGCGACGGCGCTCGCCGTGCTGCTCGCCTACCTGATACTCACCTTCTTTCACGTGGTGATCGGCGAGCTCGTCCCCAAGGGCATCGCCCTCGGCCACTCGGAGGGAACGGCGCTCATCGTGTCCGCGCCGGTGCGGGCGTTCTTCATCGTCTTCAAACCGCTGATCTGGTTCCTCCAGCGTTCGACTGAAGTCGTCCTGCGCGTGCTGGGCCTCCAGCCCCCCGGCGGCGAAGTCGAGATCTATTCGGAAGCGGAGCTACGCATGCTCATCTCACAGTCGGAGCGAGGCGGCGAGATCGAAGAGCAGGAACAGGAGATGCTCTACAAGGTCTTCGACTTCGCCGACAAGGAAGCCTCGGACGTGATGGTTCCGAGGCCGGAGGTCGTAGCACTCTCCGTCGACCTTCCCCCCGAGCAATGCCTCGAGGCGGTGATGGATTCCCCGTACACGCGCTACCCCGTTTACAAGGAGACGCTGGACCACGTCGTCGGGATCCTCCACGTCCGCGACCTCTTCTCTGCCCTGCGCGACCGAGGCATGCACGAGGTCAAGGTCGGGGACCTCATCCGCCCGGCCCACATCGTCCCCGAGACGAAGGACCTCGCCGCACTGCTGACGGAGTTCCGGCGTACGAACCAGCACATGGCGATTGTCGTCGACGAGTACGGGGAGATGGAGGGAATCGTCACGCTCGAGGACCTGCTCGAGGAGATCGTCGGCGAGATCGAAGACGAGTTCGACCTGCCGGACGAGTCAGTCGAGCAGGTCGACGAGGACACCGTTCGGATCGACGGCACGTTCCCGATCGACGACTTCAACGAGCGGTTTCATACGTCGCTCCCGAACGAGGACTACCACACCGTTGCCGGCTTCGTCTTTGGGCTCCTCGGTCGGCAGCCGGAAGTGGGGGACGACATCGCGCACGACGGCCTCCGCTTCGACGTTCTGGACGTCGAAGGCTCGCGCATCAACAGGATCGCTGTGACGTTCGAGCAGCGGCGTGATCAGAAGGAGCGCGACGAAGACGAGCGCGACGCGCTCGAGGCCGACCTCTTCGACGCGGACAACTAGGCGACAGCTGGGGCGACTCGAGCCACGTTGCCAGGGCTACGATGGTTAGCGGAAGCCGGGGTAGGACTGACAATCGGAAGGAGTCTCATGAAACGCATCACGCTTGCGCTCGGGGTCGCGCTTGCGGCTCTCGTCGTGGCCGGGCCGGTAACCGCCGGGTCAGCTGCGACGAAGGCAGTCACGGTCAACGTGACCGCCAAGGAGTTCTCGTTCACCCTCTCGAAGAAGAGCGTCCCGCACGGCAAGGTCACGTTCAAGCTGACGAACAAGGGCAAGGTCGGGCACGACTTCGCCATCGGCGGCAAGAAGACGAAGGTGATCGGCGGCGGGAAGACGACGACCCTGACCGTCACGCTGAAGAAGGGCAAGCTCGCGTACAAGTGCACCGTCCCGGGTCACGCGGCGGCCGGCATGAAGGGCACGCTGAAGGTCACCTGAAAACCGGAGTAGGCTCCCGTGCGTAGGACGGAGATATCGTCCACGACGCAAAGGGGCATCCACATGTACCGACTA
>JBKPMS010000097.1:0-8597 GCA_046732275.1 Actinomycetota bacterium
ACCCGCCTGTACGCGGCCGCGCCCGAGGCCGTCGAGATCGTGGAAGGGCTCGAAGCGGATTTGCCCGATCCCGCCGACGAGATCCTCCTCGACTCGATGCCGATCTCGATCTACGGCGGCGGCTAGCTCCTCCGCGCGGGAGGCACTAGGCCGTGGCCGCGTTCGCGCTCTTCGCTATGCGGTTCTTCCCGTCCGACTTCGCGCGGTAGAGAGCCTCGTCGGCAGCGCGGAGGAGGTCGTCGCCCGCTTCGCTCGGACCGAGCTGAGCAATCCCGAAGCTGGACGTCACTTGCACCGCTCGGCCGTCAGAAACGGGGACGCTGAACGTACTCAAGGAGAGGCGGATGCGCTCGGCGACGGTTGCAGCCTCGCCCGCGTCCGCGCCCGGAAGCAGGATCGCGAACTCTTCGCCGCCGATCCGGGCCGCCACGTCACCATCGCGGATGTGCGAGCGAAGCAGGTCCGCGAAGGAGTGCAGCACGATGTCGCCCACTGAATGTCCGAACGTGTCGTTGATCCGCTTGAAGTCGTCGATGTCGGCGAGGATGACCGTCAGCGGCTCGCCGAAGAGTCTCGCCCGCTCGACCTCCGCTTGAAGGGTGCCGCCGAAGCCTCGGCGATTCACGAGCCCCGTGAGATCGTCGGTGATCGCCTGCCGCTGCACGACGTCGTGGAGGCGGGCGTTCTCGAGCGCCACTGCGGCCTGTGAGGCAAGGCGTTCGGCCAGCCTCAGCGTTTCCGGCTCGAGCCCGCCCGCCGCCGGATGAAGCTGCAGCGTCGTTTCGCGGTCTCCGGACGAGCCGAGCGAGAGCGAGACGGCGGCCGCCTCGGTCTCTCCGATGATGCCGACCCACGCGACCTCCTCATCCCCCGCGAAGACCTGTCCGCCACGAGCTCCTGTCGCTTCTGTGATCACCTCGAGGATGAGCGGCAGGAGCAGCCGCGGGTTGTGCGTCGCCGCAAGGGCATCCCCGACGAGCTCCAGCGCCTCTCGCGGGTCGCGATCGGCAGCGGCGGGACGCCTGCGACGATGGTCGAATCGCGCCTGCACGCCGGAATCCTGCCGTCCAGGGACGATGGACGCGTCGCTAGTGGTTCCGCTCCCACACGAGCCGGAGGCCCTCGAGCGTCAGGAAGGGGTCGACCTTGCCGATGGTGCGGGCGTGCGGCGCGATGAGGTCCGCGAGCCCGCCGGTGGCAACGGCGGGCGCGTCGACCCCCAACTCATGCCGAATGCGGTCGACGATCCCGTCGACCTGGCCGGCGAATCCATACACCACGCCTGACTGGAGCGCGGCGACGGTTGTCTTGCCGATGACGTGCTCGGGCTCGACGAAGTCGACCTTGCGGAGTCTCGCGGCGCGCTCGAAGAGCGCGTCCATCGAGATCTCGATGCCCGGAGCGAGGACGCCGCCGACGTACTCTCCGTCACGGGAGACGACGTCGAAGTTGGTAGACGTCCCGAAGTCGACGACGATGCAGGGCGCGCCGTAGCGGTCGGCTGCGGCGACGGCATTCGCGATGCGGTCCGGCCCAACCTCGCGCGGGTCGTCGTAGCGCACAGGGATCCCCGTCTTCACGCCCGGCCCGAGCTCGAGCACCTCCGCACGCGTGTACCGGCCTGCGAACTCGTGATACGGACGAACGAGCTGCGGCACGGTCGAAGACAGGCAGATGCCGTCGACACGGTCGAGATCGAGGAAGCTGCGGTAGAGGGCCGACAGCTCGTCGCCGCTTCGATTCCGCTCCGTCGCGATCCGCCAGTGCTCGATCAGCTCGGCGACGCGGAACAGGCCGAACACCGTCTGCGTGTTGCCGACGTCGACGGCCAGCAGCATCGAACCGCGTGGAGCCGGCGCTACAGGTCGTCGTCCGACGTCAGGCTCTCGCCGATCTTCTCCGCGAGCGCCTCGGCGGTCAGGCTCGGCTCGTCCCCGTCACTGCGCAGCTCCTCGACGGTGACGTCGCTCGATGTCCATACCTCCGCCCGAGGAATGATCCGGGTCGGGCGGTTCTTGTCCCAGACCCACACGTCCTCCATCCGCAGATGGAAGAACGGATAGTTCGCCTGCGAGACCTGGGCGAGGTCGAGCTTGTTGCACAGATACGTCGCGTCCTGGGTGAGGACGCAGTAGCGGAACAGCCCGAAGACCGCCGTGTACTCGCGCTTCAGCCTCAGCTCGAGGTCGGCTTCGAACTCGTCGAGCTCGTCGAGATGGCTCACCTGCGGATCACCGGCTACGAGTCTAGCTCCGAGAGGAGGGTCTCGACCCGGCCCAGCCCGGGCACCTCCAGCCCCGGATCGAGCTCTGCGAGAGGCTCCAGGACGAACCGCCGCTCACGGAGCCGCGGATGCGGAACGTCGAGCCCAGGCTCCTCGATCGTCTCGTCTCCGTACAGCAGAAGGTCGAGATCGAGCGTCCGCGGGCCCTGCGGCGGCGAGGCGCTCCGGTCCCGGCCGAAGAAGGCTTCGATCTCGAGGAGCGCCTCGAGCAGCATTCGCGCCGAAAGACCCGTCTCGAGCTCGGCGACTCCGTTCAGAAACCGGGGCTGGTCGAGAAATCCAACGGGATCGGTGTCGTGCAACGTCGAGACGCGGACAACCTCGGTGCCGGGCAGCTCGCGAAGCTTGTCGACGGCCCCGCGCACCGTCGCCTCGCGATCCCCGAGATTCGAACCGAGGGCGACGAAGGCGCGCGTGATCCCAGCAGGTTACGCTGCTCGCTTGGGCCGAAAGGTGCTGACCGGTGTAGCGCTCGCCCTGATCGCCGCCGGTCCTGCCCGAGCAGACCTCGTACAGCTCACCTCTTCACCACAGGGACCACGGCTCGCCCGTGAAGCCGGTGGCGAGCAGTTGGCCCGTGAGCTCCGGATTTGGCGCGTTCCCAGCTACGCCGTCCAGGACCTCCGGGCCGCCGGCGTCATGCGCCGCGCCGGACCAGAGCGGCTGCTTGCCACGACGCGCTTCCTGGAAACGGCGACGGACCCGCTCGTCGGCACCGAATGGTGGCGTCCGACGATAGGCGCCGATCGCCAGCCGCCGCCCGGTCCGGGAAAGCCCGTGACGATCGTCGATTCCGGCGTCGACATCACGCACCCCGAGTTCGCCGGCCGCGCGAACACGTCCGTGCTCAACGAGCAGACGACGAGCGACGAGGACGAGGATCACGGCACGGAGGTCGCGTCGGTCGTCGCGGCACCGAACAACGGCGTAGGTCTGGTGGGGGTCTATCCCGATGCCAGGCTGTACCTCTGGGACGCGAGCCCCTTCGGCTTTCTGAACGAGGGAGCAGCGATTCAGGGGATCGTCGAGGGGGCGCGGCGCGGGCCGGGCGTGCTCAACCTGAGCTTCGGCGGCGAGGAGAACGACCCGATGCTTGCGGATGCGATCTCCCTCGCGGTCCGCTCGGGCTCGCTCGTCGTAGCCGCCGCAGGCAACGAGGGGTTCGAAGGGAGCCCGCCCAACTTTCCCGCGTTCTACCCGCATGTGCTCACAGCCGGCGCGACCAACGACGGCGGCACCGTCGCAGGCTTCTCGAGCATCTCACGCTTCGTCGACCTGGTCGCGCCCGGTGCACGGATTCCGGTCGCCGAACCCGTCACGCTGGAGCCTTCGGGGTACGGGCTCGCTTCGGGAACGAGCTTCTCGGCGCCGCTCGTCGCGGGGGCCGCGGCGTGGATCTGGACGCGGCGTCCAGACCTCGACAACACCCAGCTGTTCGAGCTGATGCGCCGCTCCGCGACCGACATCGGCGTGCGCGGCTTCGACAACGCGTCCGGCGCCGGCCTTCTCAGCATCCCGGCAGCGCTCGGGCTCAAAGCGCCGACGCGTGATCCGCACGAGCCGAACGAGAAGCCGACCGAGATCGAGCCGAACGGCGTTTTCCCGACGGGCACGCCGCCGCTGACGCGGCCGGGTCACGCGAACACCGTGCTGACAGCGCGTGTCGAGCAGAACGAGGACCCGGTCGATCTGTACCGTGCCTGGGCACCGGCGCGCATGACGCTCGGAGCTCGAGTGAAAGGCTCGGTGACCGTCCGCATCCTTCCTCGCTTCCCAAAGGACAAGAAGGCGACGCCGCTCGGTGTCGGGAAGCACGGACTTGCGCGTTACGCGAACAAGGGCCTGCGCGGCGCGTACGTCTACGTCGAGGTTCGGCCGTCGGTGCGGATGGCGGAGTACACCCTTCGGCTCACGGCCGCTCGACGGTAGCGGCGGTCCACGCCACCCTGAGCCCCGCCGGTCTCACCTCCGGCTTGCGGACGCGCACGCGCACGCGCTCCACGGGGAAGCGTTCCGCGAGTGCATCGGCGATGTCGGAGGAAAGCGCCTCCAACAGGTTGTATCGCCTGCCGTCCGAGATGTCTTTCACGAGCCGCACGACCGCGACGTAGTCGACCGTGTCTACGAGCCGGTCCGAGCGGGCGGCGTCGGCGACGTCGAGGCGCACGTCGAAGAGGAACGTCTGTCCGCGCGCCTGTTCGGCCTCGTCGGCGCCGTGATGGCCGAAGATCTCGAGCCCGTTTACCTCCACGACGATCATCGGATGACCGCAGCCGCCACGGTGAGCGCCTCGACATGCTCCCGGACGTCGTGCGCACGGATGATCGTCGCCCCGCGCTCGAAAGCGGCGACGGCAACGGCGAGGCTCGCCGACAACGGCCCGGTCTTCGCGGCGGGATCCCCGAGCAGACGGCCGAGCGAGCTCTTGCGCGAGAAGCCGATCAGGACGGGCCGGCCAAGCCCGCGTAGGACGTCCAAACGGCGCACGAGCTCGAGGTTCTGCTCCACCGTCTTGCCGAAGCCGATGCCGGGATCCAGACAGATGCGTTCCTCCGCGATGCCCGCCGCAACTGCGAAGCTCAATCGCTCCTCGAGGAACGCGGCGACGTCGGACACAACGTCGTCGTAGGTCGGGTCGACCTGCATCGTCCTGGGCTCGCCTTGCATATGCATGAGGCAGAGATACGAGCCGGCCTCGGCAACGACTTCCGCGAGCTCGGCGTCACCTCGCAGCGCCGTGACGTCGTTGACGAGCTCCGCGCCCAGCTCGATTCCGCGCCGAGCGACGGCAGCCTTTGCGGTGTCGATCGAAATGGGCGCGCCGTGCAGCCCCTCGAGAACGGGAATGACACGGCGCAGCTCTTCGTCGACCGAGATGCCTGCGGCGCCCGGACGAGTTGACTCTCCCCCGACGTCGACGATCGCCGCGCCCTCGTCGACCATGCACCAACCCGCCGCCACCGCTGCCGCCGGCTGCAGGTGGACACCTCCGTCGGAGAAGGAGTCCGGCGTCACGTTGACGACGCCCATCACTGACGGACGAGGGAACCGGGTTTCGATCGAAACGGATCCGCTCGTCACCGCTCGGATGTTAGTGGTGGTACTGATGCGCAACCGCATGGCCGCGGCCGCGGGAGATCAGCGAGCGGTTTGCGGCCCATGCCGGGCCGAAGGCAATGACGAACCCGAGGCCGATGCTCCACCAGAACTTCGCATCACCGAGACCGGCGTCGATCGCCCCGGGCACAAGAAGGATGAAGACGTTGTCGACAAGCTCCATGATCGCGATCGAAACGGTGTCCGCCGCGAGCGCCACTCCAGTCGCCTGCCGGAAGGAGAGGCCGGCCCGTAGGACGGGCCACAACGTGAGCGTGTAACCGAAGATGAATGCGAGGACGACGGCCAGGAAGATTGAGGCGACGTTCCCCCACCCCGCCGCCGTCGCGATCGCCATCCCGACGACCTCGCCGAGGGCGCATCCGATCAGACAATGCGTTGTCGCCGACAGCGCGGCACGGTTGAGATCCAGCTCAGCGTGTGCGTGCAAACCGCTGGACGGCGTCCAGGAGCTCCTGACTCTTGCTCGCGGCCGCTGCGGGATCGCCCGATGAGAGCGCATCGGCGACGCAGTGGTTGACGTGGTCGTCCAGCACCTTGAACGCAAGGCTCTCGAGCGCCGTGTTGACGGCGCCGATCTGCGTGAGGATGTCAATGCAGTAGCGATCGTCCTCGACCATCCGCTCGATTCCGCGAACCTGCCCTTCGATCCGGTGCAGGCGCTTCGTCAACGCCTGCTTGTCGTAGCCGTGCTTCATGTTGCCTCCCTCGTGCTGTGGAAGCGCCGCAACCGCAGGCTGTTCGTCACAACGAACAACGAGGACGCGGCCATGGCCGCGGCGGCGATGATCGGATTGAGCAGTCCGGCGACGGCCAGCGGAATCGCAGCGACGTTGTAGGCGAACGCCCAGAACAGGTTCCCTTTGATCGTGCGCAAGGTCCGGCGTGAGAGCCGGATCGCATCGGCCGCTCCGCGCAGGTCTCCCGAGACGAGCGTGAGGTCGCTGGCCTCGATCGCGACGTCGGTGCCGGTGCCGATGGCGATCCCGAGATCGGCCTGCGCGAGTGCCGGCGCGTCGTTGACCCCGTCGCCGACCATCGCTACGACGCGGCCGGCCTCCTGTAGACGACGCACCTCTGCTTCTTTCTCGTGCGGGAGCACCTCCGCGATGACGTCCTCGACGTCGACCGTCGCCGCGACCTCCCGTGCAGCGTCCGTGCTGTCACCGGTGAGGAGGACCGGCGAGAGGCCGAGACCCTTCAGCTGGTCGACCGCTTCCTTGCTCGTGGGCTTGACGGTGTCGCGCACGACGAGCTCGGCCCGAGGCATGCCGTCCCACGAGACCGTGATCGCCGCGTTGCTCCGCGACACGTCGACCTGGTGCCCGTCGACGACACCTCGCACGCCGATGCCCGCGCTGCTTCGAAAATCGGTGACGCCGGGGAGCGCGCCGACCTCAGTCCGCGCCGCGGCCGTGATGGCCTGGGCAATCGGATGTTCGCTCGCGGACTCCACCGCGCCGGCAAGACGCAGGACATCGCGCCGATTTGCGCCGTTCAGCGGCGCGACGTCGACGAGTTGCATCTTTCCCTCCGTGACCGTGCCGGTCTTGTCGAGGACGACCGTGTCGACGCGACGCGTCTGCTCGAGGATCTCCGGCCCCTTGATGAGGATGCCGAGCTGCGCTCCGCGTCCGGTTCCGACCAGCAGCGCCGTGGGAGTGGCGAGCCCGAGCGCGCAGGGACAAGCGATGATCAGGACGGCGACGGCGGCTGTGAAGGCAGCGCCGGCGTCGCCGGTGAAGGCAAGCCAGCCGGCGAGAGTGGCGACGGCGAGGACGAGAACGACAGGAACGAAGACACCGGAGACCTTGTCGACGATCCGTTGAATGGGCGCCTTTCCCGCCTGGGCTTCCGCGACGAGCCCCGCGATCTGCGCCAGCGCCGTGTCCGCACCAACCTTCGAGGCGCGGACGACGAGGCGACCGTACGTGTTCATCTCCCCACCGGCGACATCGGCGCCGGCGACAATCTCGACCGGCAACGACTCGCCGGTGAGCAGGGACCGGTCGACGGCGGACGCGCCTTCCTCGACGACGCCGTCGGTTGCGACCTTCTCGCCCGGCCGCACCACGAAGTGGTCGCCGACACGAACCTCCTCGATCGGAACGAGGACTTCGTCGCCGTGTCGCACGATGCGTGCTTCTTTCGCGCCGAGCTCGAGCAGCGTGCGCACTGCTGCGCCCGAGCGGCTGCGAGCATTCGTCTCGAGAAAACGACCAAGGAGGATCAGCGTCGTCGTCACGCCGGCGACTTCGAAATACACGTCGGCGTCGAGGCCCGCGAGGAGAACGACTGCGGACCAGCCCCACGCCGCAAGCGTTCCGATCGAGATGAGCGTGTCCATCGTGGCCGCCAGATGGCGCGCGTTGAGGACGGCCGCGCGGTGGAAGGGGAAGCCGGCCCAGAGCACGATCGGCGTCGCAAGCGCAAACGCGACCCACTCCCAGCCGCCGAACTGGAGCGGCGGGACGGCGGCGAGCAGGACGAGCGGGATCGTCAGGAGAACCGCAACGAGCAGCCGTGCGCGGATCGGTTTCACGGGGTCTGCAACCGGACGGTCCTCCGCCGGCAGAGCGGCCGAATAGCCGGTCTCCTGGACCGCCTCGATCAGGTCGCCGACTCGATGGCGGCGTGAGTCGAACGCAATGGACGCGAGCTCGGTCGCGTAATTCACGCTCGCATCAACACCGTCGAGCCCGTTGAGCTTCCGCTCGACGCGAGCAGCACAGGAAGCACAAGACATGCCGCCAATCTGAAGCTGCAGACGGCGAGGGGCATCAACGGCCACGAACGCAGTATACCCCCAGCGGGTATTTCAGCAGCGTGGTGTCCATCCGCCGCGACGGCGGGCTTAGCCCGTCGTCGCCGAAGACGCTACTCGGAGATCATCTCACCGCGGGGACATCATCATGGCTTGCGCGCAGCGCAAGCCGGATGTTCACGCGCTGTCGCCGCGACGGCGGGCTTTGCCCGTCGTCGCCGAATCCGCTACTCGGAGATCAAGAAGCGTGAACATCATCATGGCTCGCGCGGAAGCGCGAGCCGGATGTTCATGCTTTTTCGGGGGGCGGCGGCTGCATCGTCGCGCCCGGCAGCGGGAACGGGCGCGGCTTCGGCTCCGGCTTGCGCTTCTTCTCGTCTGCGGGCGCGGGCTCGGTCGGCTCAGGCGCGGGCAGCTCCGCGAAGATGGCGT
>JBKPMS010000098.1:0-6701 GCA_046732275.1 Actinomycetota bacterium
TGGTCGACGGACTCCTTCACCAGGCGCTCGCAGAAGGCATCGGACGCGAGACCGCCGTCCCGAAACGCGTATCGCGTGTCGGGCGAGACGACATACGGCGCATTCGAGACGATCAGGTCGAAGCGCTCGCCGGCGACCGACTCGAAGAGGCTCCCCCTTCGGAACTCGACATTGTCGACCCCGTTGAGACGGGCGTTGAAGGCCGCGAGGTTGAGTGCCCTCGGGTTGATGTCGACGGCAACGACGCGTTCGCAGTGGTTTGCCGCCCAGATGGCCTGGATGCCCGATCCCGTGCCGACATCCAGCGCGCTTCGGACGTTGTCGCGCGCCGTCAGGGTCGCGAGGATGGCCGACGGTGCCGTCACGGTGGCGACGTAGTCCGCAGGCGTTCCCCCGGGATTCTCGTCTGGGTAGCGGTTCCCCCCGAGCAGTAGCTCGGCGTGAGGAACGACACGGACGGTTGCGAGCAAATCCGTCGCGAGCGGCTCAACGAGGCCAAGCCGCTCCAACTGTTCCCCGCTCAAGGGCGCGAACGCATCGTCGACCTGCGATCTCTCCACCGGAAGCCCGAGGAAGAGCAGCTTGATCGCCGTCTCGAGCGGCGTGCCCGACCGTAGGCGTCGCACATGGACAGGCACATCCCAGGTGCGGCCCTGGTACGCCTCGTCTCCGAGAGCGCCACGGATCGCGTCGCCCGTGTAGCCGATCCGCGCGAGAACGGCGCGCAGTCCCTCGATCACCTCGAGCTGATCGAGCGCTATCGGCCCCGACCCCACCGCTCCGACTCTAGGCGGTTGTCGGCTGCAAGAGCACGCAGTACAGTCGGGCTCGCATGGCCGCAGTCGACTACTTCCTGAAGATCGACGGCATCGAGGGCGACAGCCAGGACGCCATGCACAAGGGCGAGATCGACCTCGAGTCCTGGTCGTGGGGTGAGACGCAGTCGCATCCTCTCGGCGGAGGTGTAGGCGGCGCCGCCGGCAAGGTCACGATGAGCGACTTTCACTTCACGACGAGGCTGAGCAAAGCGTCGCCGATGCTCTTCCTCAAGTGCGCCGAAGGGAGTCACATCAAGGCGGCGTGGCTGACCGCACATCGCGCGGCCGGCAAGGCGGCCGACTACTTCCTCAAGTGGAGCTTCTCGGACCTCCTCATCTCCTCGTATCAGATAGGTGCTGCGCAAGACATCCCCGTCGACCAGGTGTCGTTCAACTTCAACAAGATCGAGGTCGAGTACAAGCCGCAGAAGCCGGACGGCAGCTTTGCCGGCAGCATCAAAGCCGGCTGGGACGCCAAGACGAACAAGAAGATCTGACGTCTAGCGCTTCTCGAGGGCGAGGCGTGCGCCCAGCCCGATGAGAACGACGCCCGTGACCCGATCGAGTGCCCGCTTCACACGCGGGCGAACAAGGACGTTGCGTCCGCGAGCAGCGGCCGCCGCGTAGAAGAGCAGCCAGCAGATGCCCATCGCGTTGAAGAGCAGCCCGAGGAGGAGCAGTTCACCGGCTGACCCGTCCGTTCCGACGAACTGAGGGAGGAGGCTCGTGAAGAAGACGGCGATCTTCGGGTTGAGCAGGTTGCTGACGAGACCTTGCCGAAGCGCTTGACGTCCACTCGGCGCAGGCCTGACGGTCACCTCGTCCGTTCGGCGACGGGTGTGGGCCGACCGAAGCGCCTGAACGCCGAGGTACACCAGGTACAACGCGCCGGCCACCTTGATAACCGTGAATGCCTCGGCCGAGGTCGCAACGATCGCGGCAATGCCGAGCGACGCAGCCATCACCCAGAAGAAAATGCCGAGGTTGATTCCGAGCGCCGTCTCGACCGCCGCCCGGCGCCCGTACATGAGCGCGTTCCGTGTCACGAGCGCCATATCCACGCCGGGCGTCACGACGACAACGGCAGCTACGGCGAGGAAGGCGCCAACGTGCACGTCCTCATGATCGCAGCCGGCGCCGTCAGGTATTCGTAGGCACTACCGTGGCTCTGAAGATCGAGGATTCCGAGACAGAACAGCTTGCCGCCGAAGTCACAAGGCTGACAGGCGAATCGACGACTGAGGCGATCCGCACCGCCCTCCGCGAGCGAAGGCAGCGCCTCGGCTTGGCTCATCCTGGGCGCGAGCACGAGCGCATTTGGCGACGGCTTGCTGAGGAACTCTGGGCCGAAGTCCCGCAGGAGCTGCTGGGGAATGCCCCATCGCAGCAAGAGCAGGACGAGCTGCTCGGCTACCGAGCTCCGGCGTCTGATGGTTGAACGTTCATAGACGCATTCGACGACTCGGCCCACTCAGCAACGATTCCACTAGACGCCTTCCGCCGATGCCGGCTCCGCCGGCATCGCCCGCCGCGGCCACGAATCGAAACGGAACCCGATCGGAATCATCATGGCCGCGAAGCGGCCGGATTCCGAGCGGCTACATGCACAACCAGCCGCCGTCGACCGGAAGGTTGATCCCGTTCATTGCCCGGTTCTCCAACAGGAACCGCGACGCGTCTACGACCTCGGCCATCGTCACGAGACGCCCGGTCGGGGTCCGTTGGACTAGGGCGTCGTAGCGTTCCTGCGGCATGTCTCGCCATTGCGGGCTGTCGCCGACGATCGCGGGATGGAGAGCATTGACCCGCGTCGGCGCGAGCTCGATCACAAGAGTTCGTACGAGCCCCGTGACGGCGCCGTTGACGGTGGTGACCGTCGTTGACCCCGGATACGGCCGGTCGCGCGCAAGGCCGCCGAAGATCAGAACCGCTGCCTCTTCGTTGAAGTGCGGGAGCAGCGCGTGGACGACTTCGGTGTAACCAACGATCTTGAGCGTCGCGAGCCGTAGTGCGGCGTCGATGTCGTACTCGCGCACGGTGTTCGTATCACGCTCAATCGCAGCGAGCACAACGTATTGCACCTCACCGATGTCGGCGAGACGCTCCGCAATCGTGTGCGGCTCGGCAAGCTCGAGCCCGAGGCCGCGCGTCGACCGACCGATCTCTTGCGCGCACGATTCTGCGGCCGCGGCATCGCGTCCCGTCACGACAACATCGTTTCCCTGAGCGGCATAGAACTGGGCGACTTCGCGGCCGAGCCCGCGCGTGCCGCCGACGACGACGACCCTGCCACTGGTCATTGCGCCTCTCCTTTCTGCGACGAGGAGGCGGGCCCGCCCCGCCGGGAGACGGGGCGAGCCCTGAGGAGGACCGATTAGGCGGCCGCCACCGGCTCTGAGGCCCAGGCCGGCAGACGCTCCGCGTTGGACAGGATGTGATTCCGCGAGGTGTCGAGCTTACGGAAGACGTCCTCGAGATCTACGCCCACGAGCTCGCCGTTTCGCTTCACGGCGCGTCCCGCGACGAACACCGAGTCGACGTTCGACGTGTCGGCGAACACGACGATGGTCGCAGCGGGATCGAGCATCGGCGCGGTGTTGATCGCGTTCGTCTTGAGAAGGACGATGTCCGCCTGCTTCCCAGGAGCGAGTGATCCCACTTTGTCCTCGAGCGCGCAGGCACGCGCGCCCTCGATCGTCGCGAACCGGAGCACGTCCTTGTGGGTCAGCATCGGGTCGAACGCTTCGTCCGGTGTGTCTGTGAACGCACCGATGCGGTCGTGGACGAGCGCCGTCCGCATCTGCGTGAACATCTCGCCCGGCACGCTCGAGACGACGTCGACGCTGAGTGAGACGGGCACGCCGCGCTGCAGCAGCTTGCCGGTCGGCGGCGGGCCGTGTCCCATCAACATCTCGACGTACGGCGCGACGGAGGCCGTTCCGCCGCTCTCCTTGATCAGGTCGAGCTCCTCGTCCGTCGAGTCTGTGCAGTGGATGTACGTCGTGTCGGAACCGAGGAGGTCGAGGTCCTCTAGGTTCTTTACGTGGTGGACGTGAACGTCGGTCAGGCGCATGCCGACGTGCACGCTGATGCGGATGCCGAGGTCGCGGGCCAGCTCCCAATCGTGCTTCGCAACCTCGAAGTTCGTGTTGCCCGGTGCCCGTGCTGCCAGCGCGAGAGTCATCAGTCCGTCGTCGGACGAGAAATACGTCTCGCGGATCCGACGAATGTCCTCCGGATGCTCGAGCTCGCTGAATGCCCACCACTCCCCGCCGGTCGGCACGCCGTGCGCGTAGATCGCGCGTATGCCGGCGTCCTTGAGGCCCTGGATCGCAGCGTCGGCGTGATCCGGCGTGTTGTTGATGTGCGACCAGTCGAGGAGCGTCGTGATGCCCGCGTTCAACGCTTCGAGGGCGCCTGCGTAGTTCCCGATGTGAACGTCCTCCGGCCGGTAATGGCCGCCGACGCTACCGAGCATTACGGCGAAGTAATTGTCGAGGGTGCAACACGGAAGCACACCGCGGACCGGCGTCTGCCACGTGTGCCGGTGCGTGTCGACAAACCCCGGCATCACGATCATTCCGGTCGCGTCGATCTCTTCGGCTTCGGACGCCTCGAGGCCGCGCCCGATCTCGGCGATCTTCCCGTCCTCCACGAGCACGTCCCCGAACGGAACCTCGCCGACGTCGGGGTCCATCGAGACGACGTAGCCGTTGCGGATCACAAGCTCCGAGCTCATGCCTTCACTCCTTGCTGGCGGACGCAAACAGTCGCGACGGCGCCTGAGCGCCTTCGCCGGCAGCAGACCGTGTCTCGCGCTGCCGCATGTACAGCGAGCATAAACGCCCTCGCGGCGATGCGTCAACGGACAAAAGCGCCGACAGCAGCGATTTCGTTAAGCATCGGTACACGCTGGCCAGGGATCCGCAGGGCTGCGTTCGGCCACAGTTGACACTTCTCGCGCGACCTGCACAAAATTGGAGCCTGGTCGCGGCTAGCTCTTCACCGTGGGGCAGCCCCGGATTGGGCCCGTGAGCGCCCTCACCCCAACCGACGGCGTTGCCGTCCTTTCGAAGGCGCCGCGCCTCGCGCCTCTGGCTGCGAGCGCAGTCGTCGCGGCCCGCTTCCTGCCGATCTGGATCGCGACCGGCGTCCTTGCGATCGTCGCGGCGATCATCGCGCCCGAGGCGCTGCAGAGCACCTCATGGGCGTTCGTCCTGCCGTACATGACCATTCTGGCAGTCGCGGCTCTCGGCCAGATGCTCGTGATCATGCACGCCGGCATCGATCTGTCGACTCCTGGCGTGATGTTTCTCGGCGGCAACCTCATAGCCGGGATCGGCGCGGGCTCGAATGACAAGTTGGCGCTCGCAATCCTCGCCTGCATCGGCGTCGGCGCAGGCGTGGGCCTCGTCAACGGCGTCTTCGTCGGGATCCTGAAGCTGAATCCGCTCATAGTGACGCTGGCGGTGGGGCAGATCGTCCTCGCCTGGGGGCTGAAGTACTCGCGCGGCGTCGTGGCGGGACAGACCGTGCCCCACGGGCTCTCGTCCTGGGCCGAAAAGGAGCCCCTCGGGATCAGTGCGGTCTTCTGGACGGGCGCGGCGATGACGTTGCTGATCGCCCTGGCTCTTCGATACACCGCCGCCGGCCGGCGCTTCCAGGCCGTGGGCGCGAATCCCAGAGCGGCCTGGATGGCGGGCGTGCACGTCCGGACACACGTCGTGTTCGCATACACGGCTGCCGGCACGCTCTACGCCGTTGCCGCCGTTCTCCTCGCGGGCATTCGCATCAGCATCGACCCCGGCTTCGGCGCGGCCTACCTGCTCGCACCGATCGCCGCCGTCGTCATTGCGGGAGCCTCGCTTTCAGGCGGGCTCGCGAGTGCAACTTCCACCTGGATCGCAGCATTGGCGCTCACGCTGCTGACACAGATGCTGCGGATCCTCGGCCTGTCGACGGCGATGCAGTTCATCGTCTTCGGTGCGGCCATCATCGTCGGGATGCTCGTCTCCGGGGATCGAGTCGCGTCGCTCCTCGGACGTGTCCTTCGGCCAAGGGAGCCGCCGGCGCGCGACCGCCGCGGGATCGTCGAAACCACGAGCTGAGAAGGGAAAGGAGACAGAGGATGCACGCACGAAGAAAGCCGGACGCGAGGCATCTGCGGCGGCTGCTGCCGGTTTTCGTTCTACTCGCCGCAACGCTCGTCGTCGTCGCGACGGGCCACGGCAGCAACGGCGCGAAGCCGACCGCGCCACCGTCGAAGACGCACGCAAACGCCGCCGGAGGGTTCGGCGAGGTGTACAAGGCGAAAGCGAGCACGCTGAAGAAGACGCTCTTCAACGCCAGGCTGCTGCCGGCGAACAAGATGGCGCGCAACATCGCGCTGGCCGCGTACGGCCGCGCCGACAAGAAGGTGAATCAGGATCTGGCGCTCAGGTGCTGGAAGAACAACGGATGCACCACCGGGACGGGGGGCAAGCTGACCGTCGCGTACGTCGAGGGGTTCGGCGAGAACGTCTACCGCCAGATCTCGAAGATGGAGTTCATCCTCCAGGCGCTGACGTACAAGGACGTCGGCAGGATCATCTACACGAGCGCTCACTCAGACCCTGCGCAGGCCCTGACCGACTTCCGGGCTGCGATCTCGCAGGGCGTCGACCTGATCGTCAGCTATCCGGACTTCGGCGACGCGATGCTGCCGGTGTACCGGGAGGCCACGAGGGCGGGGATCCCGGTCGCGACGTACGCCTGGGGCTATGTCAGCGGGCCCGGCACGAACTACACGACCGTTGTGGGTGAGGACACGTGCAACCTCGGCAAGGCGTACGCCCGGATCATGAACAAGTACGTCAAGTCGGGCAACATCGCGTTCATGGGCGG
>JBKPMS010000099.1:0-14311 GCA_046732275.1 Actinomycetota bacterium
GTCCGCCCGGCGAGGGCACCCATATCGTCGCCAAGATCCCCCTGCCGCCCCCGCAGGACAAGGACCCGGTCAACTCCGCCGACCGCGCACACGCGTGATCGAGCTCTGGCCGAGGTCCGCTCGGAGCTCCCCGACCGGCTAGCGACGGAACAGCTCCGGCGCAGGCGCATGGCTTCCTCGATCCCCCACACGCGCCGGGCTCGTCGCTCCGGCCTGACGCTCCCTCCGCCGCCCACCGGCCGTCAACAACGACTGAACCCAGCGCTGTCGCCGCTGACGGCGCGATCGCGACGACCCGCAAGTAGGTGATCGCGTCCGGGTCCGAGATTGGACGTGCGATTGCGAAATAGGCCAGGAGACAGCAACGGCTCCTTGCGGCTCGCTCTGTAGACCGGCTGTGGATGAAGATCCAGACCAGGAAGTCCGCTTCGACGTCGGACAAGGTCTGCCTACCCGGGCCAGTACAGCCAGTCCGCGATGGCTCGCTTGGCGACATCCAGCGCGGGTCCACCGCGGGAGGCGCAAGACGAACCTCCAGCCGATCGGTCTGCATGATGCCCGACACACCGTGGGGACTTGGCTCGATCACGCCGGCGTGTCGCGGAAGGTCGCCTTCCAGATCACGGGTCACCGCACGCCCGAAGTACCAGCCGGGCGCGGCGGCAATCACTCTCGGGCGCTACACGCACACGCTCCCGGGCGAGCTGGAGCGGGCTCGCGATCTGCTGACTTCATCGCCGGGCGGGCTCGCGAGGATGCTGCCAGAGTTAGACCGCGCGTTTCTTTCCCCCCTGCATTCCCCCGACGAGTCGGGGGCCGCGTTCCAGGCGGCATCGCGGGGCATATCAGCCGGTCTTCAAAACCGGCAGGGCGCGGAAGCCCCGCGCTTGGAAGGTTCGATTCCTTCGCCGCTCCGTGGGCTTGGGGGCTGTTGGTTCGGATGAGCACAGGCGAGCTCAGGTGTGGGCCGGAGACGCCCGCTTATGACCGAGGCTGTCGCCCAAACTCCGGTCTCGCAGGCCTTCTCGGATCGGTTGCCGGGCTCGGCGCTGGAGGTCACGCCGGTCAGACCGGCGTCGGCCGCGAGGTCGATCGCTGCGAAGCTCGTCAGAATCGCCGACGATCGGGCGGAGGAGGCGCTTGGCGCCAGGCCGAGGAGGCGATCAGCCGTGCGTGCGGGCGGACTGGTTGCGGCGTTCCATCTGGTGTCGGCCTCCGTTGCATCGAGCGCCCGGCGCTGAGATAGTCGTCGCGTGAGGCACGCTGGGAGGAACGTGCGCGCGTCCGGCCACCGGGGGGCGCCGCGGTGGCGATGTCGCGTGGGCGCGTTTGCCGCTGCGGTCGGAGTGGCGGCGATGGCGCTCGCGCTCAGCGCACCGGCGGCCATGGCGCAGACGTGCCAGCCCCAGGTCGGCGCGCAGGGCGCCGCACCGTTTACGGTGTGGTATTGCGCGGGGGACGCGATCGGCCAGCAGCGGGCGGCAACGGTTGCGGCGCTGCTTGACCAGGTGTGGCCGCAGATGACGCTGCGCGAGCCCGACGGGCTCGGGCCCCCGGTCGCCCCCGAGGCGAACGGCGGCAGGTTTAGCGTCTACGTCACGTCGCCCACAGCGGAGGTGGTCCTCGGGGAGTGCCCGGACGAGTGCGACTCCGTCGGCGCCTTCTTCGGCAAGGCGCTGCCGGTGCCGCCGTTCATCGTCAGCGCGGCGGGCGCCGAGCGCTCGAGCGCCGCGCTGATCATCAACGAGGAGATAGGCGTCAATGACGCGACGGTGATACACGAGTTCTTCCACGCGCTCGAGTTCGCGCATTCGGCCCAGGGAGGCGAGAGCTGGCTGAGCGAGGCCATGGCGGTGTGGGCGGAGCACCACTACCGGGCGACGGAGACCTTGGACGAGCGCGCAGGGTTCTTCGAGACATTCCAGGACAGCCCCGGCTCGCCACTGTTCGCGAGGGGCGGGAACCTCGAGTACGGGGCCTACGTGTGGCCCGTCTGGCTGGCCCAGAGCACGAACAGCGCAAGCTCGGTCTTTCGCATGTGGACCGCGCTTAGCTCCGCCAAGTCCGACAGCGCAGCCGCGATCGATTCGATCGTGGACGCGTACCTGACGCGGCTCGGGCTCGGTTTTGAGTCGAGCTTCAAGGACTTCGCGGTGGAGGATCTCAACCTCGACCTGTCGCCCCGGGTGACCCCGCAGCTGTTCAGCCGCGGGGCCTTCGGCGACCCCGCGGTGCCGTTGGGCCTGACCCCGCTCTTCGTCCGACGCCCGTGGACGCTGGGCACGAGGGGCCGGAGGGCCGCGGTGAACCTGTCCGAGCTGAGCATGCAGTACGACCACGTCAGAGCCATCAGTCGGTCGGTCGGGGCGGTCACCGTCCGCTCGAGCGGGATCGCGCCGTGGGGCGACGTTGTCGTTCTCGCGCGCGCCGCGACCGGCTGGCAACGGGTGGACCTCGGGAACGGGTCGGTCACCTTCTGCCGTTTCACGAAGCGCGGCAACGTAGGCGAGCTCTTCGTGATCGCCGACAACCACGACCGGCACGGGACCCACTCGGGCTCTTACACGGTCCGCGGACAGGCCGCGTGCCCCTCCCGCCGCTCGGTGACGCGGACGGCAGCGCCGGCCTAAAACCCGGCGGGCCGGCGCTCGATGCTGGGGTACTCGCTGGGCCGGATGCCCGACGAGCGGGCGTCGAGATCGCGCACCCTCGCGTCCCGCAGGACCCGTCGCTGATCGCATCGCCGACGCGCGCCAGCTCATCAAGGGGCGGCCCGTGTGCTCGACGGTGTGGGTCACCATCTCGGACAGGCATCAGCTCAGCGTCGGCGAGCAACCGGCCGTCGACACCCCATTTCGCCGCGCATTGCCGCCCAGCACTGAAGTACGACGCCGCTCCGGCTGGCTAAGCCGACGGAGTTCTTAGCCCGAGGACACCGTCGTCGTCGGCGCCGACGACGAAGCGCGTGCGATGGCGCCGTCGGACGCCGGCTCGGCCTCGCCGGCGTCGGCGAAGCGCGGGGAGCCGGCGTGCGGAGCGGGCGTCGCCGCCACCTCCTCGGCGGCATCGACCATGCCGAGCACGCGCATGCGGTTGGCCGCGTCGAGGGCCGCCACCTTGTAGCTCTCGGCAAACGTCGGGTAGTTGAAGACGGCCGAGACCAGGAAATCCAGCGCCGCAGGACGTCCCAGCAGCGCCTGCCCGATGTGGACGAGGTCGGTCGCGCCTGTGCCGAGCACGTGTACCCCTAGCAGCGCCCGGTCGTCCGTGGAGACGAGCAGCTTGAGCATTCCGTCCTCGTCGCCCGAGATGAGCCCGCGCGCAAGCTCGTTCCAGCGCGCGACCCCGGCCACGTAGGGCACCGCCGCCTCCGTGAGCTGCTCCTCCGTGCGGCCGACCATGGCCAGCTCGGGGATCGCGTACACGCCCGTCGGCACGAGCTCGGGCATCGGGTCGACCGCCTGCCCAGAGGTGAGCAGACCGGCGACACGACCCTGCTCGAACGCCGTCGCCGCGAGCCCCATCCCGCCGGCCACGTCGCCGACCGCGTAGATGTGCGGCACGGCTGTACGGCCGCACGCGTCGGCCTGGATGCGCCCGCGCTTGTCGGTGTTCAGCCCGGCGCGGTCCACGTGCAGGCGGTCGGTGACGCCCTGGCGCCCGATCGCGTGCAGCACCATGTCGGCCGGGACGCGCTTGCCCGACGCCAGCGTGGTGAGGACGAGGTCACCGCGCCGGGTCACCTCGGTGACGGCCTCGCCGAAGCGGAACGTGACGCCGCGCCTGCGCAGCAAGTACTGCAGGGCTTCGGCGATCTCGGCGTCGGCGAAGCTGAGCAGCCCCGGCCGCTGGTCGACGAGCGTCACGCGAGTGCCCAGCGCGGCGAAGATCGACGCATACTCGACGCCGACCACCCCCGCCCCCACGACGGTCATCGTGCGCGGCACTCTCGCGTGGATCTCCAGGATGTCGTCGGAGTCGAGCACGTGGCTGCCGTCGAAGGGCACGCTCGGCGGGCGCGACGGCGTGGTGCCTACGGCGATGACGACGTGGTCGGCGGTGTAGTGCTGTGCGGACGCGCGCGCGTCACGCACCTCGATCGTGTGGGGATCGAGGAACGACGCCTCGCCGTACAGCAGGGTCACGCGATTGCGGCGGAACTGGTCGCGCACCACGGTGGCCTCAGCGGCGACCACGCGGGCCGCTCGGTCGCGCAGGTAGGTGGCGCCGACGACCTCCCACTCCTCGGTCGGCCCCCCGCTGGTCATCAGCTCGATGTTGCGCCGCTTGAGCAGCTCGAGCACGGCCTCGCGCAGCGTCTTGGAGGGCACCGTCCCGGTGTGGATGGACACCCCGCCCACGCGTTCTCGCCGCTCGATCACGGCGACCGAGCGACCGAGCTTGGCCGCTTGGATGGCCGCCTTCTGCCCACTCGGGCCCGACCCGATGACGATCAGGTCGAAATCTCGCTCCTCCACACCGGCTATTTACCCATCGGGCAGCTCTCGAAGAGCAGCTCGTAGGCCGCAGGCGACGCGCGGCCTCCCTCCGCCTCAGCTCCCGATGGCCGTCCTGGCGAACGTGTTGGCCGTTCCGATTGTCCCCGTGGTGCCGCGTCCGCAGAGAGAAGCGCTCATGCAGTCCGCGACATCGTCGACGTACACGTCCCCCGGAGCGTTTCCCCAACCATGTCCCGAACTCGGCAAATCTGGCCCCACCTAAGCGAACCTAGACGAACAGAGCCTCGCCCTGACAAGCACAAAAGCCCTGCAAACGACGCCCTTCAAAACCGGCAGGCCGGCAGCCCCAGGGTTGGAAGGTTCGATTCCTTCGCCGCTCCGCTTGCGCTGCTCGCCGTCCGTGCTTATGCATCGGCGGTAGCGTGAGATGACACCAGCGCAACCTTCGCCGACGCCTCAGCCGAGTGGCTGCGCTGGGCCGAGCATGAACGCGCCCGCAAGCCCACCACGCTGACCGACGATCGCTCCACCTTGCGCTTCCTCGACGGCGCCTTCGGTGCGATCCGCCTCGACGACATCACGCCGAGCGCGATTGAGCGTTCGAAGGAGACGCTCGCCGTCCAAATCGCATGATCCACAATTACCTCGTCGTCATGCAGGGGATCTTCCGGCGGCCAACGTCAACCCGCTGACCGTCGTCGGCCCCCGTATCCGCGTCTCCGACGACGTGCACGCCTTCTCCCCGGAGGCGGAGTTGCTCGCGCTGCGCTCGGGCGACACCCCGCGGCCGCGTAGAGCGATCCAGGCTGCACTTCCTGGCAGACCCAGCGGTGCCGGCCGCTGTAGGAGATTCGCGGTCCGTGCCATTGCGCTTGCGGCGATCACGTTGGCGCTGCTCGTCGCGCCCGCGGTCGCGCGCAGCAGGCCGGTGCGCTCGACCCCAGCTATGGCAACGGTGGGCGCATCGTGCTGCCGGTGGGCGACAACGCCGAGGCGACCGCATTCGCCCTGCAGCCCGACGACCGCGTCCTGCTTGGCGGAGTCGCGATCTTCGGCGGCGAGGAGCGGCTCGCCATCGCGCGGCTTACGCCCCAGGGGACGTCCGACGGTACGTTCGGCAACGGCGGGGTCGCGAGTGCCAAGGTCGGCGTGAACGTCAACGCCCTGTTCGCCCTCGCCGTCCAGTCCGACGGGAAGATCGTCGTCGCCGGCGATCACGTCCAGTTGCCCTCGCTGCACTTCGACTTCGGGCTGGCGCGGTTCCAGCCGAATGGCGACCTGGACCCCTCGTTCGGCAACGGTGGCACGCTGACGACTCCGTTCCCGACCGGGGACTCGCAGGCTCGTGGTGGCACTCGACCGGCAGGGCCGGATCGTCGCCGCCGGCGGCGTGGGCCAGCCGGGCCACAGCGTGTTCGGGCTAGCTCGCTACCTCGACAGCGGCGGGCTCGACCCCGGGTTCGGCGACAACGGGCTCGTGACCACGCCGCTCGGCGACCGAGCGGCGGCCGCGGAGGCGCTGGCCATCCAGCCCAACGGCCGCATCGCGGCCGCGGGGGTCGACGCGTCCGGCCGCTTCGCGCTTGTCCGCTACCGGCCCGACGGGTCGCTCGACGGCTCCTTCGGACGGTGGCATCGTCGGGACGCCGATCGGCAGCGACGCGGTTGCCGGGCTCGACACGCGCAGCGGCGCCCGCATCGTTGCCGCGGGCTCCACCACCACGGGCGACCAGACCGACTTCGCTCTCGCCGCCTACCAGCCCGCAGGGAAGCTCGACAAGCACTTCGGCCAGGGCGGCATCGTGACCACGCCGTTTCCGGGCCTGAGCACGCGGATCCAGGGCGTCGCCTATCAGTCCGACGGCAACCTCGCGGCCGGTGGCGGCGCGTCGGGCAGTTCGAACCGCGGCGAGTTCGCCGCCGCGCGCTACTTCGGCCGCTAGACCCGGCGGCGCCAAGTCATTCTTCCCCGACGCCAGGGCGAACGGACATATCTGGCCTCCTCAGGGCGTCGCGTACTGCGGCCCCGACTCGGACACGGCGGTGGTGGCAACCCCCACGCGGTTCCGATCTCGCGGTCGCGCGACGCGGGCTGGAGTGCCTGCGCGACCGCATCGAGGCCTTGAACGGGACGCTGGAATGGGCAGCCGGCTCGGCGGGGGGCACCTGTTGAGGGCCCGGTTGCCGATCGTCTGACCGCGACACGGCAGGCGCACCCAACCCGACCTACACTCACACGAGGCATGGGTTGGGGCGCTGGTTCCGCTGTCGCCGTGGCGTCGCCTCGCATGAATCGCAGGCGCCTGGTGCTCTACGCCGGGGGCGTGGCGCTCGTCACCGCCGCGTACTACGCGGCCGGTCGGATAGGCCTCGAGCTCGCCTACCTGAACGGTGCGGTCGCAGCCCTGTGGCCGCCCGCGGGAGTCGGCCTCGCCCTGCTGTTCGTCTACGGCATACGGCTCTGGCCGGGCATCGTCATCGGCGATCTCCTCCTCGGCGACTACTCGACGCCGCTCGGTACCGTCATCGGCCAGACCGTCGGCAACACGCTGGCCCTGGTTCTGGCCGCGCTCTTGCTCCGGCGATTGGTGGGCCGGCGAACCGCGCTCGAGCGCACCGTCGACGTTGGCGCCCTCGTCGTATGCGCGCTCGTGGCAGCGCTGGTGAGCGCCGCCTTCGGACCGCCCGCGCTGCGACTCGGCGACGTCATCGGGCCGGATCAGCTCGGGCGGGTCCTCCGCACCTGGTCGCTCAGCGACGCCACCGGTGTGCTCGTGGTGGCGCCGGTGATCCTGACCTGGGCGACGCGCGGCTTGAAGGACATCCAGCGGCGCGACGTGCTGGAGGGCCTGGTCGGGCTCGTCGTGCTCGTGGTGCTGTCGGAGCTGGCGCCCCAGCGCGACGTGCCCTACGTCGTGTTTCCCGTGCTCCTGTGGGCGGCGCTTCGCCTGGGGCCGCGCGGCGCCGCCACGGCGATCGTTGTGGTCTGCGGCATCACGGTCTGGAACACCGCCGAGCAGAGCGGGCCGTTCGTACGCGAATCGATCACCGACAGCCTGCTCGCCACCCAGGTCTTCATCGCGACGGCGAGTCTCACCTCGCTTGTCCTCGCCGCCGTGACGGCCGAGCGCACCAGAGCGGCCCGCGCCCTCGAGGCGAGTGAGGCGGCGCAGCGTGCCCTCGCCGACGAGCAGGCGGCGCTCCGCCGGGTCGCGACGCTCGTAGCGACGGAGGCATCGCCGAGCAGCTTGTTCCACCAGGTAACCGAGGAGGTGGGCCGGCTCCTCCGCCTGCCCGCTGCGTCCATCGTCCAGTACCACGGCGTGGACTCCGCGACTGCAGTGGGCGGGTGGAGCAGGGACGGCCGGCTGCGTCTGCCGGTCGGCACGACGCTCGACCTCGACGGCGACACGGTGGTCTCAAAGGTTCTGCGCACCGGCGAGCCGCAGCGGGTGGATCGCTACGAGGACGTGGCCGGCGATCTCGCGGAGACGCTGCGCAGGGCGGGCTACCGAGCCTCCGTCGCGGCGCCGGTCCGTGTCGGTGGCCGTGTTTGGGGGGCCCTCGTCGCCGCGAGTGAATCGGATGAGCCCCTTCCGGAGGACCTCGAGGAGCAGCTCTGCGACTTCGCCGACCTCATTGGACAGGCGCTCGCCAACGCCGACGCGCGCGAGAGACTGGCTGCCTCCCGCGCGGAGCTGGTCGAGGTCGGCGACGCCGAGCGGCGACGCTTGGAGCGCAACCTGCACGACGGCGCCCAGCAGCGCCTCGTTTCCGTCGCGCTCCAGCTACGTGAGGTCGACGCGAAGCTCGACGACGACCCGGCCACGGCGGCGGATGTTCTCGCCACAGCGCGCGAGAGTCTCGGCCGGGGGCTCGAGGAGCTGAGGGAGCTTGCGCGCGGCCTCCACCCCGTCCTGCTCACCGAGCGCGGGCTCGGGTCCGCGCTCCGAGCGCTGGTCGAGCGGGCGACCGTGCCCGTCGAGATCAGCGAGCTACCCGGTGACCGGCTCGCGCCGCCGGTGGAGACTGCGGCCTACTACGTCGCGGCCGAGGCGATCACCAACGTCGCCAAGTACGCCCAGGCCTCTCGCGCGACGGTGTGCATCCGCCACTCCGACGGCTGCGCGACCGTCACGGTCAGCGACGACGGCGTCGGCGGCGCCGATCCGACGCGCGGCTCAGGCCTGCGCGGGCTCACTGCTCGGGTCGAGGCATTCGGCGGCCGGCTCGACGTGGACAGCCCGGCGGGCCAGGGCACCCGCATCGAGGCCCAGATCCCGGACCCGTAGCCGGGCAGCGCGCTCACTGCGAGCGGAGGTAGGTCAGCACGGCGAGCACCCGGCGGTGGTCTCTCGCCGCCGGCGACAGTCCAAGCTTGTCGAAGATCCGGCTGATGTGCTTCTCGACCGCGCTCTCGGTGATGACGAGTCGCTTGGCGATCGCGTAGTTCGTTCGTCCTTCGGCCATGAGCGCGAGCACTTCGCGCTCGCGCCGGCTGAGCGCGGCGAGCGGGTCCGCGCTGCGCGCCCGGGCCACAGCTTGCGCCAGGACCTCAGGGTCGAGTGCGGAGCCACCTGCCGCAACGCGCCCCACGGCCTCGGCGAACGGCTCCACGTCGACGACGCGGTCCTTCAGCAGGTAGCCGACGCCGCCGGTGGCATCGGCGAGCACTTGGAGGGCGTACTCCTCGTCGAGGTACTCGGACAGCACGAGCACGCCAGTCCCGGGGGTACGTCTGCTGATCTCGCGGGCCGCTCGCAGCCCGTCGTCGGTGCCCGTCGGCGGCATCCGGATGTCCACGAGAGCGACGTCCGGCTTGTGCGCCGCGGCCTTCCGCACGAGATCGTCGGCGTCTCCCGCCTGCCCTACCACCTCGATGCCGTTCTCCTCGAGCAGGCGCACGATCCCCTCACGCAGCAGCACCGAGTCCTCCCCCACAACCGCACGCATCAGAGCAGCTCCTCGATCGACTCCCTGGAGAGCTGGTGTTTGGGCACAAAGCCGCGGGCGGTGCTGTCGGCGATGAACGGCTCGAGCTCGGATCGATCGCGGCTCGAGATGACGACGACCGCGGGCGGCGCGTCGAGGTCCGCCAGGCGAGCAGCGACCTCGAAGCCGTCGATGTCCGGCAGGAACACGTCCACGAGCACCAACTCGGGCCGTAACTCGCGCGCCCGCGCGATGCCTGAAGCGCCGTCCGCAGCTTCGGCCACCACGCGGCAGCCCTCGCGCTGGAGTAGGCGGCGGGCGCAGGCGCGAAACCCGGCATGGTCGTCGACGACGAGTACGGTCATCTCTTCCATCGGCGTCAATTGTCGCCGTGCGAGGAGGCGATTGACATACGGCTACCCGCACCCTCGCTGACCGGGAGGCCTCACTGGCAGCGGCGCCGCGCTGCGTCACGCTCGTTCCATGAATTCCAGGCTGACGCTCGAGATGGTTGAGGCGATGATCACGGAGCGGCGCCGCGAGGCCGAGGAGTCCCGCAGGGCGCTGGCCTCGAAGCGGGGACGCCGGGGGCGGCCTCAAGGACCCCTTCGGGTATCCCTCGACCCCGCGCGCGCGCCGAACGCTCGGTAGCCCAGTCATGGAGCTGGCGATCATCTTCTCGAGGTCCGAGATCAGCGCTCTGGCCGCACGCGACGATCTGGCCCGGCTCGAGGCCGAGCGCGTGGTCGCGCGGCGGGAGGGGCTCCTGGACGTAAGGGCGTACACGGCCGATCTCGAGGCGGAGGTCGAGTACCAGCGCGGCCTCTACGTCGCCGCCGCGGTGAGCGAGATCGCGACCCTCCGAGCGGAGCTGTTCGGGGCGCAGGAGGGGTGAGCCGGCCGTGAGCTTCTGGCGTCGCATCCGGCATGTGCGGCACCGGCGCAGGCGGCCCGGCGTGGCCACCCTGATCGCACGCTCACCATCGCCCGCCTGCGGCTAGCCGTACGGCGCGACGCGCGCCATCGCGAAACAATGCGGAGGCGATGGGCGGGTTTCCATCGAGGGCAGCGCAGGACGACGGTCCGAGGCGGCGCCGTGAGAGCGAGGGCCCGTGCGCGTAGTCGTGGCCGAGGACTCGGTGCTCCTCCGCGAGGGCGTCGTTCGTCTGCTCAGGGAGAACGGCTTCGAGGTCGTGGGGCAGGCGGGAGACGCGGAGGACCTGATCCGCAAGGTCTCGGCGCACAGGCCCGACGTGGCGGTGATCGACATTCGGATGCCGCCGACCCAGACCGACGACGGGCTCCGCGCGGCCCTGGAGATCCGCAGCCGCCTGCCCGGGACCGGGGTGCTCGTGCTCTCACAGTACGTCGAGGAGGAATACGCGGTCGATCTGCTGGGCGAGAGCGCCGAGCGGACGGGCTACCTGCTCAAGGACCGTGTGGCGGACGTCGACCGCTTCGTCGAGGCGGTGCGCCGGGTGGGCGAGGGCGGATCGGCCCTCGACCGAGAGGTCGTCGCCCACCTGCTGGGGCGGCGCCGGCGTGACAACCCCCTGGCGCAACTGACGCCGCGCGAGCGAGAGGTCTTGGCGCTGATGGCGGAGGGCCGCACGAACCAGGCGATCGCCGACCAGCTCGTCGTCAGCGAGCGGGCCGTCGAAAAGCACGTGACCAGCATCTTCGACAAGCTCGGCCTCGCCCCCGCGGTGGAGGATCACCGCCGCGTCCTGGCGGTGCTCGCCTTCTTGCACGCGTGAGCGCCAGGGTGCGGTTTCCCCCCCGTACTGACGCCAGATAGCCGTATTTCCGGCGCGCTGCCCGCGCCGCATCCTGCCTCGACGGCACCCGACCGGGAAGGAGCAGGCCCGTGCCCGAGGCAGCAGCCAACCGCAGGCGCTGGATCGCGCTCGTCGTGCTCTGCGTCGGAATGTTGATGGTCGTCCTCGACGCGACGATCGTGAACGTCGCCCTTCCATCCATCCAGGACGACCTCGGCTTCTCGCAGTCGAGCCTGGCCTGGGTGGTGAACGCCTACCTGATCGCGTTCGGAGGGCTGCTTCTCCTTGCCGGGCGGCTCGGCGACCTGCTCGGCCGCCGGCGCGTCTTCCTCGCCGGGCTCGCGGTCTTCACCGGCGCGTCCCTCTTGTGCGGGATCGCCCAGTCGCAGGGGCTGTTGATCGCTGCTCGCTTCGTCCAGGGCGCGGGCGGCGCGCTGACCTCGGGGGTCATCCTCGGCATGATTGTGACGACGTTCCGGGAGCCCCGCGAGCAGGCCAAGGCGATCGGCGTCTACAGCTTCGTCGCCGCCGCGGGTGGCTCGATCGGGCTGCTCGCCGGTGGTGGTCTCACCCAGGCAGTCAGCTGGCACTGGATCTTCTTCGTCAACCTGCCGATCGGCATCGCGACCGCGCTGCTCGCCCTGCGGGTCGTCGAGGGCGATGAGGGGGTCGGCATCGAGCGGGGCGCCGATCTGCCCGGCGCCGCGCTCGTCACCTCGGCGCTGATGCTCGGCGTCTACACGATCCTCGAGGCGGGAAGCCACGGCTGGGGCTCGCTGCACACGCTCGGGCTCGGCGCGGTTTCGCTGGCGTTGCTGTTCGCGTTCGTCGCCCGGCAGGCGCGGGTCTCCAACCCGCTGATGCCGCTGCGCCTCTTCCGCTCGCGCAACGTGGCGGGGGCGAACGCGGTGCAGGCGCTCTTCGTCGCAGGGATGTTCGGGATGTTCTTCCTCGGCGCGCTGTACCTCCAGCGGGTGCTCGGGTACGACGCGCTCGAGGTCGGCCTGGCCTTCCTGCCCGTCACGCTGGTCATCGGGACGCTGTCCCTGGGCTTCTCCGAGCGCCTCAACACGCGCTTCGGCCCCAAGGCGACCCTGCTTCCCAGCCTGGTGCTGATCGCGGCCGGACTCGTGCTCTTCGCCCGCGCGCCGGTGGGCGGCAAGTACGTGACCGACGTCCTGCCCGGGATGGTCCTGCTGGGCCTGGGCGCAGGCGTGTCCTTCCCGTCGCTGATGACGCTGGCCATGTCCGGTGCCACTCCGAGCGACGCCGGCCTGGCCTCCGGGCTCGTCAACACGACGCTCCAGGTCGGCGGCGCGATTGGGCTCGCCGTCCTCGCCACGCTCGCGACCACCCGGACCCAGCATCTCCTGAGCGCGGGCGACGGGAGCGCCTCGGCGCTCACCGGTGGCTACCACCTCGCGTTCATCATCGCTGCGGGACTCGTGGTGGCCGCCCTCGTGGTGGCGATCACGGTGCTCAGCTCGGGCCGCGTGGAGGAGGCGGAGGCCAGGCTGGAGGCACCGGAGCCGGCCTACTCGGAAGCTGGATGACCGCCGTTCCGCGGGCCGACGTGCGGGTGCTCGCGTCGCGGCGGGTTGCGTCCGCGGCCCTGCTGGTGGCGATGGTGGTCGCGTTGCTGCTGGCGGTGCCCTCGCTCGGCGACATCTTCGACCGGGCCGGCGACATGCGCCCAGGCTGGGTGGTGGCCGCGCTGCTGCTCGAGTTGCTCTCGTGCCTGGCCTTCGTCGCGGTGTTCCGCTTGTTCTTCGGGTCGGTGGCGCCGGCCGTGGCTCGCCGTGTCGCCTGGACCGAGATGGCATCGGGCGCCCTGCTGCCGGGCGGCGGAGTCACCGGCCTGGCGGCCGGTGGGTGGCTTGTGGGTCTCGCGGGCAAGCCCTCGGGATGGATCGTGCGGCGCAGCAGCGCGCTGTTCTTCCTCACCAGCGGGGTCAATGTCGCGGCGCTGGCCGCCGGCGGCGCGCTGCTCGCCACCGGGATCTCCGGCGGCCCGCACGACGTCCTGCGCGCCGGGGTGCCCATCGCCGTCGGCCTCGGTGCAATCGCCGTCGCGCTCGGAGTCGGGCGCTTCGTCCCCGCCCGTTCCCGCGGCGGGTGGGTGTCCGAGCTGGCGGCAGGCATCCGCGAGGCCGAGCGCGCTGCCGCGCGGCCGAGCTGGCGCGTGGCGGCGGGGATCGGCTACCTCGGCTTCGACATCGCCGTGCTCTGGGCGTCGTTGCGGGGACTCGGGTACGCGCCGGCGATCGGCGCGCTGGTAGTCGCCTATCTCGCCGGCTACCTGGCGACTTGGATGCCCATCCCCGGTGGTCTCGCCGTGCTCGACGGCGGCCTGGCCGGCGCTCTGGCGCTCTACGGGATGCCCCCGGCGACGGCGGCCGCCGCGGTGCTCGTCTACCACGCGATCGCGCTATGGGTGCCGTCGGTGGGCGGCCTGATCGCTTATGCGCTCCTGCGACGAAGGCTGGTCCAGGCCAGCCCGGATCCCGGCCCGTCGGCCGGCCCACACTTGCCGCGAGCGGCGGCGAGCGGATACGGCTCACCGCGCCAACGCCGACGTCCGCCCTGCGGGCACGGCAGCATGCCGGCAGGCAGCCCGGATCCGCTCGTGCCCCGAGCGGCTGGCGTCGCTCACCGTCAGAGGGGGTCGAGCCCGTAGCTTGTGCTGTTGCCTACGATCGAGAGCAGCCGCCACACCAGCGGTCTCGTTGCAACGGCAACCCCGGGCTAGGTTGTGCTCACGAGCGCCGACCGTTGCCCCTTTTCTGCGACACCGCCCCGCCGCGCGCATCGAGCGGGCGGAGGCCGAGCTCATTGCCAGCGCGAGTGATGCCGCCCGCGGTCGCAGGGCCGACGGCGTGGGCTTCGTGATCCCGATTGCCGGCGGCGCGGCGAGCTTCGCCGAGGTGGACTCACCGTTCAACAAGGTTGCGGGCCTCGGCTTCGGCGGCGTGCCGAGCAGCGCCGACCTCGAGGAGATCAAGCAGGCCTTCGCCGGCTGCGGAGCTCCCGTGCAGGTTGAGCTGGCGCACCTCGCCGACCCCGCGATCGGCGCCCTGTTGACCGAACGGGATTATCGGCTCGTGTCCTTCGAGAACGTGCTCGGCCGTGCCCTCGACGGCG
>JBKPMS010000100.1:0-4746 GCA_046732275.1 Actinomycetota bacterium
GCGCAAGGGAAGGAATCTACCCCTTTAGACTCGCGCGGTGAGCTCGAGGCATGAGGGCAAGCGCGGTCTGGTTCTCGGCGTCGCGAACCGACGCTCGATTGCATGGGCGATCGCGAAGCGGCTCGCCGACGGCGGGGCGCAGCTTGCCTTCACCTACCAGGGCGAGCGGATCCAGAAGAACGTGCGCGAGCTCGCCGAATCCGTCTCGAGCCCGCTCGTGACCGAGTGCGACGTCCGCTCCGACGACGACGTCTCGCGCGTGCTGGCTGCGGTCGGCGAGGCCTTCGACGGTGGTCTCGACCTGCTCGTCCACTCGGTCGCGTTCGCGGCCGCCGAGGATCTGGAGGGCAGGTTCACAGACACACCGCGTGATCGCTTCTGGCTCGCGCTCGACGTGAGCGCTTACTCACTCGTCGCATGCGCGCGGGCTGCGGAACCGCTGATGGATGCGCGCGGCGGCGGCTCGATCCTGACGATGACGTACCTCGGCGGCGAACGCGCCGTGCCGCACTACAACGTCATGGGCGTCGCGAAGGCGACCCTCGACGCGTCGGTGCGCTATCTCGCGTGGGACCTCGGGCAGAAGAACATCCGCGTCAATGCGATCTCAGCCGGCCCGGTGCGTACGTTGGCCGCCCGCTCGATCGCCGGCTTTCCGACCATGGAGGCGATCGTCGAAGAGCGTTCGCCGTTGCACCGGCACATCGAGGCGGACGACGTCGGTGCGGCCGCTGAGTACCTGCTCTCCGACAACGCGAGGAACGTGACGGGGACGACGCTGTACGTCGACTCCGGGTACCACTCGATGGGGATGTGATGCGCGGCGTCGCCATGCTGACAGCGCTGAAAGTCTCGGCTCTGGCTGGTCTGATGGCCGCGGGCGTGCTCCTCGCCGGCGCGAAGCGCGCCGCGACGGCGGCGGCCGGACGGCTCCCATCGAGGAGCGGTCGCGGCGCCTCGACAGCGCGATCGCTGGGTGGACGGCGCAGGGCTGGGCGCTCGAAGTCAGGCCGCCGACTCCGCGGTGCTCGTCCGCGGCGCCGAGCGTCTGCTCGTGACGGCCGACCAGACCGCACGGGTGAGCACCCTGCCGCTGCCGGACCGGAAGGAGAGGTGAGTGTGAAGACGAACCGTTCGATTCCATCTGCGGCCGTAATCCCGGTCCTCATCTATCCGGACGTCCGCAAAGCAGTGAGGTGGCTCACCGCGGCATTCGGCTTCGAGGAGCGTCTGCAGATCGGCGAGAGCCACCGCTCACAGATGCGATTCGGCGACGGTGCCGTCATCGCGGCCGATATCCGCCACGACCAGCGACCGCCGCGGCCGGGCGAGGTCACGCACTCGGTGCTGGTGCGCGTGGACGATGCTCGCGCCCACTGTGAACGCGCCCGCGGTCACGGCGCTCGGATCCTGATGGAGCCCACCGACTTCGAATACGGGGAGCGCCAGTATGCGGCCGAAGATCCGGCGGGCCACCGCTGGACGTTTTCCGAGACGCTGCAGGACGTCGACCCTGCAGAGTGGGGAGGAACGCTCGTCGACCCGAGCTAGTCGCGTCCGGTGAGGGCTGTGCTCAGCGCGAAGACGCCGGCACTCGTCAGCCGCCGGCGAGCCGGCTCTGGCTCGCCGGCGGCCTAAATCGGCCTCAGGTGGCGAGCGCCTTCGCCTTGATGGCGTCGAACTCTTGCTGCGTGATGGCGCCGCTGTCGAGCAGCTGCTTCGCCTTGTCGATCTCCGCTGCAGCGCCGCCGCCGCCCGCGACCGACTTGACGTACGTGTCGAACTCCTGTTGTGCCTGCTGAGCGCCCCTGGCGTCCCGCTGCGCGATGTCGTCGCTGTGCGCTACGAGGTAGACGAACACGCCGAGGAACGGCAACAGGATCACGAAGACCAGCCAGAGCGCCTTCTTTCCTCCGGAGATGTCGTGTCGGCGAAAGATGTCCGCGATCACCCGGAAGAGGAGGAAGAACCAGATGATCCAGAGGAAGAAGATGATCATCGTCCAGAGGACGTCGAGGAACGGGTAGTCAGCGGCAACGAGCACGCTCTGCTCCTTTCGGAAGGGGGAGTGCGCAGTCTACGACCCTCCGCGGCTGCTGCAAAAAGCGTGTCATCGCAGCGTCACCGCGAGGAGTCGAAGGCCGACCCGGTTCCTCGCGTCGGGAACGCGCACGAGCCTTGGCACGTCGACCGTGACGAGCTGCCACTGCGCGCCTTCCAGCTTCTGAACACGCACGTGCCTCTGGAGGCGTGATGGAGCGAACTGCAGTCGAGGCGTCCCGCTGCCATAGACCCAGAACGGCGCGTGGCGCTCGCTCATGGCCCGGCCCGAGCCGGTGTCGCCGTACCAGCCTTGACAGAAGATCGGCCGTGCCCTCGGCGGCTCCGTCGGCTCGATCGCCGCTCCCGGTTCTCGACGCTCGAACAAGACGACTGGTCCTGCGGCGCGTTGCGCCCGCCACCCATGCATCCGCAATCCCTGCCACGCGAACCAGTCCGTCGGCGTCACCGCACGGTTCCGGTCGTACAGCCCGCCGTGAAGGGTGATGCCGCGTACGTCCAGGCGCCGGAGCTCCGCGGCCATTCCGCCGGACCAGTCCCCGCAGTTGAGCCGCTCGAGGAGATCGGCCGTGCGCTTGCCGGCTTTCGGCGCAGTCGTGGAGTAGCCGCCCGGTCGCTCGCGCTGCGACGCCGTGTCGTACCAGAGGTACACGGAGCCGAGGTGGACGCTCGGGTCGAACACCGGGAGCTCGAGCAATCGCCCCGCGCCTCGAAACGCGACGGCTTGCGGATTGCCGGGCGCCGAGGAGTGGTAGACGCGCGCGTGCAGGTCGACGAAGAGGACGACGATCGCGAGCGCCGCGACCCACCCTCGGTTCGCGCGCCCGACTGCGAAGGCGAACAACGCGGCGATGCAGAGACACGCGATGGGCAGCAGCCGCTCGGGCACGCGCGGGAAGCGAAAAGGCGGTAGCGCATGCCAGACGGCCGAGTAGATGGGGGTGTTCGTGCCGAGCGCGAGCACGATCGGCACCACGACGCCGAGCCCGAGCACAGCCGCCAGCGCATACCTTCCCGAGCGCAGGAGCAGAACGAGCCCGACCAGCGCGACGATCGGCGTCACCCAGCCGAGGAATACGAACTGCTCGCTTCGGCCTTGCCCGACGTGCCGCGAGACGAAGTCGCCGGCATGCGCCGAGTACCGCGTGATCTCCGCGAGCTTCCGACCTCCTGCTTCCGTCGATCCTTTGATGAGCGTTTCGCGGACGAGGACGCCCGCCAGCACCGCCGCAATTGCGCCGAGCCCGGCACCAATAAGCGCGCCGCGGTCGCGAGCCCGGCAGACCGCGTACACGAGGAAGAATGGGATTGCGCCGAGCGCTAGGTGCACCTGTCCCGACAGTGGAATCGATGCTATGGCCGCACCTGACAACAACACCCACCAGCGGCTGCCGCGGCGTCCGCGCTCGAACGCCCACAACGAAAGCGGGAGCAGGATCGAGATCGGCCCGAGCAAGTGTCCGACGCTCTGCTGCACTCGGTAGGGCGCGATCGCGAACGCCAGCCCGCCCGCGAGCGCGGGACCGCGCGGCAACCCCAGCTCGCGTAACCACGCGCATGCGAACAGCCCCGCAAGGACGTACACGACCAGCTGGAGCGCGTTCCAGCCGCCGACGAGGCCGAAGATCGCGCCCAGCGGCCAGAAGAGGAAGCCGAACGGCCAGCCGGCAAAGTTGGGTTGCGGCTTCGCCTCCGGTTGGAACGTGTAGGGATCGCGCCACGGCGCGCGCAGGTGTTCGAGCTGGTGGCCGACGAGCCAGTAGTGGTAGAGCGACTGCAGATGGTCACCGGGCGACGCTTCGCCGCGCGCCGGGCCGCCGCCCGACATGAACCTCGAGCCTGCGTGCAGCACGGCCGGCCATGTCGCCGTAACGCCGCCCGCGAGATAGAGCGCGGCTGCGAGCGCTACAAAGCTTGCGCGGCCCGAAGCAACTCGTCGAAGTCCGGCACTTCGGCCGTCTCGTAGCGCCATGCGCCGCGGACCGTACCGTCCTGCTCGACGAGGAACGCGCTCCTCTCCGGGATGCCGTTGTGTCCGCGCCACTCACGCTCGATGCCAAAGGCCTGCGCGGCTTCTCCGTTCCAGTCCGACAGCAACGGGAAGTTCAGGTCGAGCGCCTGCGACCAGGCGATGTGCGACCAGGCGGAGTCGCGTGACATCCCGAAGACCCGCACTCCCGCCGTCTCGAACTCCGCGCTCCTGTCACGCAGGAGCTCGACCTCGTTCGTTCAGGTCGAAGACCAGTCGAAGAGATACACGACGAAGAGGGCCGGCCCGTCCGCGACGAGCTCGTCGAGGCGGCGCCGCTCGTTCGGCGCGGTCCACACGGACGCCTTCGCCAGTCTGTCGCCTGCCCCGACCATCGCTGAGGAGCCTACTGAGCTACCTGAGTGGCGGCAGCGGCTTCGGTTGCATCGGCGATCTCGCTGACGACCTCGACGAGGTCCCGGTTCGCATTGAAGACGCGGAGCTGCCGGTCGGCGCCGTTGCCGTTCCGGAGGATCTCTTCGACTCCCTCGAGCTCCCGCTCGGAGCCGAGCTCGCGCGCGTGCGGCTCGAGCTCCTTCAGCGTCCTGCGGATCAGCTGCGCCACCGGGATCCGGTTTCGGCGTCCGGTCGCCAGGTCCATCAACGGGGCCTCGAGCCCGTAACGACCGGCAAGCCACTTGTTCTCGGTTGTGAGG
>JBKPMS010000101.1:0-39690 GCA_046732275.1 Actinomycetota bacterium
TCGTCGTTCGGCAGCGGCGGCCCGGAGCACACCGCGTGGCGGTCGTGCTGGCGACGCACACATGGGCCGCGTACAACTTCGAGGACGCGGACGGCGACGGCTGGGGCGACTCTTGGTACGTCACCGCGCGCCACCGCAGCGTCGACCTCGAGCGCCCGTTTCTCGACTTCGGAGTCCCGTTTCGCTTCCACGACTGGGACCTCGACTTCATCGCGTGGCTGAACCGGCACGGGCTCGGCGCCGACTTCCTCTCCGACGAGGACCTCGACGCGGGCTCGAGCGGCGCCGAGCTCGCGCAGCGTTACGACCTCGTCGTCTTCCCTGGCCACGAGGAGTACGTGACATCGCACGCCTACGACGTGATCGAGCGCTACAGGAACCTCGGCGGGAACCTCGCCTTCCTCGCAGCGAACAACCTCTACCGCCGGGTCGAGCGCTTCGGCAGCCGGCTCGTTCGGCAGGCAACCTGGCGCTCCCTCGGGCGGCCGGAAGCGAGCGTTGTGGGCGTGCAGTACGTCGGGTCTGATCAGGGCCAGCGGCAGGCCGGCTACACGGTCGTCGGCGCCGCTTCGGTGCCGTGGGCGTTCGCCGGCACTGGCCTCGCGGACGGCGCTGCGTTCGGGCGCTACGGAATCGAGATCGACGCCAAGACACCCTCGTCGCCTCCGGACACGCGGGTGCTCGCCCGCATTCCGGATCTCCTCGGCCCCGGACGGTCCGCAGAGATGACGTACTACGAGAACGCCGCCGGCGCGAAGGTGTTCGCAGCGGGCGCGCTCAACTTCGGCGCGTCTCTCGGCCGCCCCGAAGTAGACCGTCTCCTCGCCAACGTCTGGACACGGCTCAGCCGGCCGTAGCCGCTCCGGCCGGGTCTTGTGCCTGGCACGTGACACGTCCCGCCCTCCGGGAGGAGGACCATCCGACGCGCCCGCGAACATGGCCGGGATGACCGAAGCCGACCGCGCCGAGAGGACGGAGCGCCTGCTCGCGGCTCGACTCGAGGACGTCGCGCGCGCCGCCGCCGGTCTGCCGCACGGGGAAGCGGAGCGGCTCGTCGAGCTCGCGTCCGTTGCGACGATGCATGCCGTCGAGCTGCACCTGCTCGGGGCCGAGAAGGCCGACGAGATCTGGCACGAGGCGCACGTCAGGCATCCAAAGCTCCCGGACGTCCCGGTCGAGGGGCCGGTCCGGCTGGCGGCCTAACGCCCTTCGTACTCGTAGAAGCCGCGGCCGGTCTTGCGGCCGAGGTCTCCTGCCTCTTGCATCTGCAGCAGCCGTTCGGGCGGCGCCATCCGCGGCTCGCCGAGCTTCCCGTGCAGAGCCTCGGACGCGTGAACGTGTACGTCGATTCCGATCAGGTCGATCAGCGCGCAGGGCCCGAGCGGCCAGCCGGCGCCGTTGGTCATCGCCTTGTCCATGTCCCCCGGCTCGACACGCGCCTCGTCGAGCGTGCGCACGCAATCGTTGAGGAGCGGGATGAGGATCCTGTTGACGATGAACCCCGGCGTGTCGTTGCAGCGGACCGGCTCTTTTCCGGCTTGCTCCGCCCACGCGAACGCAGCGTCGACCGCCGCGTCCGAGCTGCGCGGCGCGCGGACGATCTCCACGAGCGGCAGTACCGGCGCGGGATTGAAGAAATGCATGCCGACGACGCGTTCCGGCCGCTCGGTCGCCTCGGCGATCTCCGCGACCGAGAGCGCCGACGTGTTGGTCGCCAGCACCGCGTCGGGCCGAGTGACGCGATCGAGCTCGGCGAACACCTCGCGCTTCAGGTCGAGCTCCTCCAGGACGGCTTCGATCACAACGTCACAGTCCGCGAGCTCGGACAGTTCCGTCGTGAGCTTCAGCCGCCCGAGCGCCGCATCGCGGTCCGCTTCCGTCATGCGCCCCTTCTCGACGCCTCGGGACAGGTAGCGGTCGATCGTGGCGCGGCCTCGTTCGCCGAGCTCGTCGCTCACCTCGCGCCCGATCGTCTCGAAGCCGGACTGGACACTTACCTGCGCGATGCCCGCTCCCATGGTGCCGAGCCCGACAACGCCGACCCTGCGAATCGTCACGGCGCGCGATCCTACGCAGCCGTGCCTGCTTGTGCGAGCAGCCAACGAAACGGCACGTCGCCGTGGTCGGGCTCGTGCTGAGTGACGATCTCGTCCCGAATCGGCTCGAGCCCCGCGTCGCGCACGAGCGACATGTAGCGATCGGACTCGAGCGACGCGAAGTACATCGGAAGGCCGAGCCAGTCGGGCTCCACACTCTCTCCCGCGTCTCCGGCGCCGACGGTGGCGAGGAAGAAGCCACCCGGGCGGAGCCACGACCCGATCCGTGCGATCAGGGTGGGCTGTTCGTCGAGCGGGATGTGGCCGAACAGGTACAGCGCGGCAACCGCGTCCACAGACGCAGACGCAACGTCGAGCTCGACGACGTCGCCGTGCACGAAGCTTGCCTCCGGCACGTGGTGACGCGCGAGCTCGATCTGCACCGCCGAGAGGTCGACGCCGGTCACGCGGTGGCGCCGCGCCAGCTCACGCGTCACCGGAACGCCCCGGCCGCAGCCGAGGTCGAGGATGTCGGAGCCCGCGGGCAGTCGCGAGTCCAGCTCGCGAAGCCACTCGAGCGTCGGGGCGCGGATCGAGCCGGCCCATTCCGCGTAGCGCAAAGCGATCGCGTCATACCCGCGCGCGACGATCTCTTTCGGATCGCGCGCCGTCGCGCGGCCTCCCGACTCCCCCACGCGTCCACACTAGCGGCGCGAGTTTTCGGCTGTCGCAGTGCGCGCTACAACCGCTCGACGATCCCGGCGATCGCCTGGCCGAACCCGATACACATCGTCGCGATGCCGTACCGCGCATCGCGCCGCTCGAGCTCGTTGAGGAGTGTTGCCGTAATCCGCGCACCGGTGGCGCCGAGCGGGTGGCCGAGCGAGATCCCGCCGCCGTTCGGGTTGATGTCGTCCCATCTGCCCTCGAGCCCTGCATCCCGCGCGAACTGGAGGACAACGGAGGCGAACGCTTCGTTCACCTCGATCACGGCCATGTCGTCCCACGTCAGTCCGGCCCGCGCGAGTGCCGCGTCGCACGCCTGCGGGTTCCCGTGCAGCATGCGGTGCGGATCGACGCCGGACAGTCCGAAGGAGACGAACCGGGCACGCGGCGCGAGGCCGAGCCGGCCCGCCGCTCGCTCGCTTGCAACGAGCACCGCGGCCGCTCCATCGCAAATCTGGGAGCTGTTGCCGGCCGTGACCTTTCCATCGGGCAGGAAGGCCGGCATCAGCGAGGCGAGCGCCTCGGCCGACGTGTCGCGGCGCGGCGTCTCGTCGACGGCGAACACGACGCCGACGTGCGGGTTCGTCAGGTCGATCGGCTGGATCTCGTCCTCGAAGCGTCCCTCGTCGATCGCCGCGACCGCGCGCCGGTGCGACTCGAGCGAGTAGGCGTCGAGGTCTTCACGCGAGAAGCCCCACTGCTCCGCGATCACTTCCGCCGAGATCCCCTGCGGCACGATCTCGAAGCGTTCAAGGAGCTTGCTCGAGAGGTCGCCCCCGTTCGACCCCATCGGCACGCGTGACATGGACTCGACTCCTGCCGAAACGACGACGTCGAGCTGCCCCGACCAGATTGCAGCCGCCGCATTGAAGTTCGCCTGCATCGACGAGCCGCACTGGCGGTCGACGGTCGTTCCCGCGACCGTTTCGGGCCAGCCCGCGACGAGCGGCACCATCCGGCCGATGTTCCAGCCCTGCTCGCCGATCTGCGTGACGCAGCCGAGCTGAACGTCCTCGATCTCGCTCGGCTCGAGGTCGTTGCGCTCGACGAGCCCGTTGAGGACCTGGGCCGCGAGCTCGTCGGCGCGGATCGACGCAAGCGAGCCGTTCCGCTTGCCGATCGGCGAGCGGACGGCGTCGACGATGAGCGCGTCGGACTCCCAGGACGACATGCGGGTCTAGACTAGCCTCGTGGTCGCGACGATCGCCGAAAAGCGCCTCCTCATCGACGGCGATTGGGTCGACACCGGCGACTGGATCGACGTTCGCTCGCCGTACTCGGGAGACGTCGTCGGCCGTGTCGCGAAGGCTGGCGCAGCCGAGACGCGCAAGGCGATCGACGCGGCAGAGCGTGCGATGAGCGAGCCGCTGCCGGCGCACAAGCGCGCGGAGATTCTCGTGCGCGTCGCCGGGGCGCTCGGTCGCCGCCACGACGAGGTCGCGCGCCTCATCTCCGACGAGGCAGGCAAGCCGCTGAAGGCGGCCCGCGTCGAAGCGGCTCGCGCGATGTCGACGTATACCTTCGCGGCAGTCGAGGCGAGGAAGCTCGCAGGCGAGATGGTGCCGATGGATGCGGCCCAGGCCGGCGAGGGAAAGCTCGGGTTCACGCTGCGGCGCCCGATCGGCGTCGTCGGCGCGATCAGCCCGTTCAACTTCCCGCTCAACCTCGTCGCGCACAAGCTCGCACCTGCGCTTGCCGCCGGCTGCGCGGTCGTGCTGAAGCCGGCGAGCGCAACGCCCCTTTCGGCATTGCTGCTCGCGGAGCTCGAGCTCGACGCGGGGCTTCCCCCGGGCTGGCTCAACGTCGTCGTCGGCTCCGCCTCGGAGATCGGCGACGTCCTGGTCGACGACGAGCGCGTGAAGGCGATCACGTTCACCGGATCAGGGCCCGTCGGCTGGGAGCTGCGGCGACGTGCCGCGAAGAAGCGGGTCAACTTGGAGCTCGGAAACTCGACGCCGGTGATCGTGGCCGGCGACGCGGACGTGCCGGCGGCTGCGGCGAAGGTCGCACAGAACGCGTTCTCGTTCGCGGGGCAAAGCTGCATTTCGGTGCAGCGCGTCTACATCGACCGCGAGGTCTACGACGACTTCGTCCAGGAGCTCATCCCGAAGGTAGAGGCGCTGAACGTCGGCGACCCTGCCGACGAGGAGATCGACGTCGGGCCGGTGATCGACGAGGACGCACGGCGGCGCATCCTCGAGTGGATCGAGGCGACGAGCGGGGAGGTTCTGACCGGCGGCGGCCTGGACGGCGACTTGATCCGTCCGACGGTGATCGCGAACCCTGCGCCCGACGACAAGGTCTCCTGCGAGGAGGTCTTCGGGCCGGTGTGCTCCGTGACGCCCGTGGACTCGCTCGACGAGGCGATCCGGCTGTCGAACGCCACGCGCTACGGCCTGCAGGCCGGGATCTTCACGGCGAGCCTCGAGAACGCGCTGCGCGCCGCGCAGGAGCTCGAGTTCGGCGGAGTGACCGTGAACGAGGCGCCGACGTTCCGAACCGACCAGATGCCCTACGGCGGCGTGAAGGATTCCGGCAACACGCGCGAAGGGCCGAGGTACGCCGTGCGCGAGCTGACCGAGGAAACCGTCGTCGTCGTCGACCTCCCTTAGAGGCCTGATGTGGGCTCCCGGCACGTGCGGATGGGGGCCTGCGCGCGGCGCTTCGCGCCCAGCTCGCCGCTCACCAATACGTCAAGTATTGGCGAACGTCGAACTGGGCACGCTGCTTGGCCCATGCCCTCCCCGCACGTACCGCGAACCCACACCAGGCCTCTAGTTTTCGCGCTAACGGGCGTGGGCATCCTCCGCCCGTGATCGGGCTCGTGCTCGCACTTCTCCTCGTGGCGGTCATAATCTCGCTCTTCGGCGGGTGGATCTTCGGCCTCGCACTCGGCGTTGTCGCCCTCATCCTGGTTGTCCTGTTCCTCGTGGGCTTCGGTCGGCGAACAGCAACGCGCGAGCCCTGAAGAGCCCTTTAGCCGCCTTCGGCCGCTGTTACATTGATCCGTGTGGTGCGGCTGCTCCCACGTTTCCGCCGTACAGGTGGATCAGCGGACACCGCTGCGCCGCCGCCCAGGCCGCCGCGCCGGTCTCTGCCGCACCCGAGCGAGCTGCGTCGCGAGCGGCGATCATTGCTTCGCGTCCGGGAAGAGCGGCTCCGTGATCTCGGCGGACTGATGCTGGAGATGTTCCGTCGCGACCAGTTCCGACAGGACCTCCTCATCGAGCGCTGCGAGGAGCTCGTCGCCGTCGACGATCGGCTGCGGGAGCTCGACACGCTGCTTGCAGTCACCGTGTCGGCCCGGCGTGCCGCGCCGGCAGCGCGGTGCGAGTGCGGGGCTCCGCTCGTCTGGGGCTCGCACTTCTGCGCCAACTGCGGCCGGCCGACGAGCGGTACGCGGCCGGTCGTCGCCTGCAAGCACTGCGGCATTGCGCTCGCTGCGGAGGCGAGGTTCTGCGCCGTGTGCGGCCACGCCGTGAGAGTCGACCAACAGTCGGAGGCCGCAGGCGTCGAGGCTCCGCCCGAGTTCCTCGAAGCATTGCCGGCTCCCGCCGTCGACCGCTGGGACGAGTGAGCTCGCCGGCGGAGGAGCCGACCTGTGCGCGCTGCGGCGCCCGGCACGAAGCCGACCAGGACTACTGCCTTGAGTGCGGCTACCGGCTCCAGCCTCCGACCGGCGCTCGCGGCGCCCTGGCCGCCGGCTGGCGTAGCCGCTTCGGCCGGTATCCCGGCGACTGGGTCTGGGCCGTCCTCCTCGCGCTCCTCGTCGCGATCGCGGGCGCGATCGCGGCCATCGTCCTCACCGACGCAGGTGCCGGCAACCAGACCATCGTGGCGACGGAGGGCGGCCCGCCCCATTCTCCGACGACGGCGCCCGTGACGACGACCGTCGCGCTGCCGAGCGTCCCCGCCGGGACGCCGACCGGCCCGCCGGAGACACCCACGGAGCCTCCCCCGGCAACGAAGGCCCCGGCAGCGGCGGGAGCGCTAACGGCGTGGCCCGCCGGCCGAAACGGCTTCACCGTGATCCTGGAGTCTGTTCCCCGCAGCTCGGGGCGGTCGCTGGCGCTGGCGCGCGCACGCGAGGCCTCCCGCGCCGGCCTGCCGCAGGTGGGGGTGCTCGATTCGGGCGAGTACTCGAGCCTCCACCCCGGCTACTTCGCCGTCTTCAGCGGCGTGTACTCGTCCCAGTCGGAGGCTGACGCCGCGAGGCAGACGGCTTCCGGCAAGGGCTTCCAGAGCGCCTACACGAAGGCGATCACGCGCTGATCGTTCTCAGCCGTGGCAACGAAAGCCCGGACTTTGTAACACCGCCTCGGACCCTATAGACTCCCCCTGCGGCCGCAGCCGAGCCACCACGGTTTACCGCCGCTTAACAAAGCTTTGCTGGGGATTAATGGGAGCTAGAGATACTGTCACCGAGGAGAACGCTGCCCGTCTCCAGGCCTGTATGTATCAATACTCCCGAGCCATCTATCGGTCGATTAAGGACCTGATCGACCCGTATGTGGCTCCCGAGCTCCATCTTGACTACCGCCGCGCGGTGCTCGAGCAGTGCGAGCTAACGATGGAGCGGCTGGCGCGCGATCCGCTCTACTTCGCGAAGCCGGACCGGGCGCTCTTCCAGGACATCCGGCGGTACTTCCCGATCACGGCCCAGGCCCCGGTCGCGTGGGCGGTCAAGGAAGGGATCGCCGCCGCGGTCGCGTTCATCGAGGAGCAGATCGAGGCCGGCGCACTTGACGGCGGCGTCGCGCGCTGTCGGGCGACGACCCGCAAGGGGAAACCGTGCCAGCGTACGCCTCTCCCCGAGCGCGACTACTGCCCGTCCCACCAGCACCTCGAGCGCTCCCAGGTCGCCGCCTAGCGGGGCCTCCCCGGCGGGCCGGCCGGGGCTGCTCTAGCCAGGTCTCCCAAAGCCACGTCGCCTGCGGCGTCGGCCCCCGGTGCCAGGTCGGGTGCCTGGCACGTGACCGGTCCGCACGAGTCCTGTGACGGAACACGCCACGCGGCTCGCACGCGTCGCCCGCCCCGCTACGGTCGCCCGATGGGTCGACCCCACCGCTACCTCGCGGCCGGCGCGATCTACCACGTCACCACGCGCGGGAACAACAAGCTCCCGATCGTCCTCGACGACTGGGACCGGGTCGTGTGGGCCCACATCCTCAGGCGTGTCGAACGCCGTTACGGCTGGCTGATCCACATCCGGTGCCTGATGGGGAACCACTACCACTTCATCGTCGAGACGCCGGCGCCGAACCTGTCCGACGGCATGCGCGACCTGAACGGGGCCTACGCGCGCGCCTTCAACGAGCGCCACCGGCGCTGCGACCACGTGTTCGGCCGCCGCTTCCACTCGGTGCTGATCGAGTCGGAAGAGCAGTACGCAAACACCTACGAGTACGTCCTCCACAACCCGGTCCACCACGGCTTCGTGCGCCGGGGCGAGGACTGACGGTGGACGTCGGTCGGCGCGGCTCGTCCGGTAGATTCGGCCCGTGTCGCACGACACCGACAAGCTGATCCGTCAGCTGTCCCTCGTCGCCTACCTGATGGCCGAACGCCGCGCCGTCACGGCGCGGGACGTCAAGTCGAACGTCGAGGGCTACTCCGAGATGTCGGACGAGGCGTTCGCCCGCCGCTTCTACTCCGACCGGGCGGAGCTGGTCGCCCTCGGGGTCCCCCTCCAGTCTCAACGCGACGAGTTCACCGGCGAGGAGCTGTACACGCTTCGCTCCGAGAACTACTTCCTCGAGAAGCTCGAGCTCGACGACGACGAGCTCGCGGCGCTGCAGACGGCGCTCTACCTGCTCGAGGGGAAGTTCGCCTACGCCGAGCCGCTCCGGCTCGCGCTGCAGAACCTCGCCCTCGGCCGCCCGGGCTTCGACGAGCCGGCAACCGACACGGCCGTTCGCGTCGAGGTCCTCGACCCGGACTACTCGCCGGAGATGCCGGGTCGCCTCGGCAAGCTCGAGGGCGCCATCTCAAAGCAGCGCACGATCAAGTTCCCGTACTACTCGATCTCGCGCAACCGTCAGGGCGAGCGCACCGTGAATCCCTACGGGCTTCTCTCCGACAACGGAAGCTGGTACCTGATCGGACAGGATCTCGACCGCAAGGACATCCGGACGTTCCGTGTCTCGCGCATCCGAGGCGACATCCGCTTCGCGACACGCCGCGAGCGCGACTTCCGAATCCCCGCCGACTTCGACATCGACGGCTACCGCGGACGGCCACCGTGGCAGATCGGGGACATCGTCGGCGAGGCGCGCGTGGAGCTCGCGGGCGACACCGCGTGGTGGGTCGAGCGCGCGTACGGCGGCGCCGGCCGACTCGAGGGCGACGTCTTCGTCACCGACTATTCGTCGGCTCCTCAGCTCGCCGCGTGGATCCTGCGCCAGGACGGGCGCGCAATTCCGCTCGAGCCCGACGAGCTGCGCCGCGAGGTCGCCCAGGCGCTACGAGCCGTCCGCGACCGCCACCGCGGGCCCGCGCCGACGCTTGCCGGCGAAGCGCCGCCTGTCCAGGTCGACGGCGTCGGCGAGCGCCCCGCAGGCCCCGTGGTTCCCGAACGCTTCGCCGTCCTGCAGGCGCTGCTCGCCTACCTCCTGGCCGCCTGCGGGGACGAGAACAGTGCCACGATCGCAGCCTCCGAGCTCGTCGAGCGCTTCCACATTCCCGAGGAGGAGCTCGAGGAGCACCTCCAGCTTCTGAATCTCGTCAATTTCGGCGGCGGGTGCTACACGGTCTACGCGTCGCTCGACGGCGACCGTGTCCACGTCGACAAGGAGCTGTACGGGGACACGTTTCGGCTCGCCCCGCGGCTGACTCCGTTGGAAGCGCGTGCGATCCGCCTCGCGCTCGAGTTCGTCGGGCCGATGATCGCCGCCGACGCGCACACGCCGCTCGACCGCGTGCGGCGGAAGCTCGAAGAGACGTTCGGCCAGTTCGAGCTGGCGCGGACACCTTCGCCGCGCGCGGGCGAGGCGGAGGCTGACCTTGTCGCGACGCTCACCGAAGGCATCCGCGAACGCCGACTCGTCGAGATCGAGTACCAGAAGGAAGGCGAGCAGACGTGGTCGAACCGGATCGTCGAGCCCTACTCGCTCGAGCGCGAGCTCCCGAACTGGCGCGTGCACACTTGGGACCGAAGCAGAGACGGCGAGCGCAGCTTTCGCCTCGACCGCATGCGGAGCGCAGCCTTGACACGCGATCGCTTCGAGCCGCGGCCCGGTTTCGAGCCACGCGGGCTTCGTGATGCGCGCACCGCCAAGGTTCTCTATCTCAAAGGAGTCGGCGCACGGTGGGCAATCGAGCGCGGCGCGACGGCCCTCAAGGATGGGACCGCGGTCACCGAGATGCCCGTCGGCAGCCCCGAATGGCTGATCGGCGAGATTTTCTCGCAGCGCGGCAGCGCCGTCCTCCTCGCGCCTCAGGAGATGCGAGCTGCCGTTGCCGAACGGGCGCGCGAGCTTGCCGTGGAGCTCGGCGTCTCCCGCCTGCGCGCGCGGGCCTGACTAGGCGCCCGCCCGTCGTAGGGCAGCGTGACCATGACGCCTCTCGATTCGTGCCACCGTCCACTCCGCTTGCTCACGCAAGAGCTCGTCGTCGTCTTCGAGAAAAGGCTCCGCGAGCGCGACGTCTTCGGGTGTGCCCGTGTTGCCCAGCGCGATGAGCGCGTTACGACGGAGATACCGAGGATCGTTCCGCGGAACGAAGAGCCGATCGAAGCGCGTGCGGAGCTCCCCGCCGTCACCCGCGAGCCAGTCCGCGAGGCGCACGTGCGGCGTCGCCTCGGCGGGCACAGCATCCTCGGCTCGCCGCTTCTCGACGCCGCGGTTCCACGGGCAGACGTCTTGGCAGATGTCACAGCCGTAGACCTGGCCGCCGAGCTCGGTGCGGTACTCCTCCGGGACGGACGCGGGCGCCTGCGTCCAGTACGACAGGCACTTGGTCGAATCGACGACGCCCGGTTCGTCGAGCGCTCCAGTGGGACAGGCGTCGATGCACAACGTGCAGGACCCGCAGTCGAGCTCGAGCGGCGGCGACGGCTCGACTTCCGCCGTCGTCACGAGGGTGCCGAGCACAACCCAGGAACCGTGGCGCCGCGTGATCAGCATCGTGTTCTTGCCGTAGAAGCCGACGCCGGACCGCACTGCCGCCTCGCGATCGACGTGCTGGTTCGCGTCGACGAGGACGCGATATTCACCACCGAGGCGCCGCCCGAGCTCGTCGAGGCGTGTGCGTAGGACCGCGTACGCGTCGGACCACGTGTAACGCGCGAGGCGTCCCTCGCCGGCGCGAGGCGAAGGCTCAGGCGCGTAATAGCAATGCGCCGCCGACACGACGGTGCGCGCGTTCGTCAGGAGCGTCTCCGGATGGCACGAGATTTCGGGCTGGGCCATCGTGAAGCGCATGTCCGCGAAGAGCCCGCGCGCTTTTCGTTCGCGGATGTGACGCTCCGTGTCGACGTAGGCCGAAGCGGGAGCCGCGCCCACGACGTCCAACTCGAGCTCCCGGGTGAGCCCCTCCAGCTCAGCCGTTGTCATGTTGAAGATTGTGCCCGTAGTTCGGCGCTAGCCGATGCCGAGAATGAACTTCGCGTCGTCGGACATCCGTTCGGGCGTCCACGGTGGATCCCAGGTGAGCTCGACGTCCACGTCCTCGACACCGGGGAGCTCGCGTGCGACGCGGTTGATGTCCTCCTGGATCATCGGCCCCGCGGGACAGCCCATCGACGTCAGGCTGTGCGTCACCTTGACCCGCGGTCCTGCCACCTCGACGTCGTAGAGCAGACCGAGCTCGACGATGTCCATCCCGAGCTCCGGATCCTCGACCTGGCGGAGCGCCTCGAAAACGTCGTCCTTTGTCGGCATGACTCGAGTCTAGCGACGCCTCCGATTCACCCGTTGGCGGCGGCGGCACCGGCGGCGGTCAGTCGGAACTTCGAATCGACGACGAGCTTGCGACGCGCGCCGGGCTTCGTCGTGAGCGCGACGACTCGCCACCGGTAGCGTCCGGCGGCGAATCGGAAGCGCTTCGGCAGCACGTAGCGGGGGTTCGTGGTCCGCGCTGCGATTGCACGCCTGCCGTTCCGCTTCAGGGTGAACACGTATCGGCGTGCACGCGACTGCGGCTCCCAGCTCCACGTTCGCGCCGGGACGAAGCCCGTCACAGCGGGCCGTGGCGCGCGACGAGGCCGCGTCCGCTTCTTCGCCGACGTCGTCGACGGCTTCTTCTTGGCGCTCGGACGTGGGGCCGCGTGTGCCTTTGGCTTCCGCCTCTCCGCCGGACGACTCTGTCGTCGTGGCGTGCTCTTCGAGCGAGGTTTCGCCGGAGCTGTCGTCGTAGGTCCGGCGGCAGTCGTCGTAGGTCCGGCCGATGTCGTCGTCGCGCTTTTCTGGCGCACAGGCCCGAGCGTGACGTGTCCCTTGCTGTTGGCGTTGTTTTCGCGCGAGCCGCGGAGACCGACGGCGACGGCGGACGCCACGAGGATCGCGAGCACAGCAGCGACGAGGGCCCTGCGGACCCAGCGTCGCCGGCGTCGACGCGGCACCGCGGCGCCGTCGGGCGGGAACGCCGGCGGGCCGGCGCGGCCGTTGGAGACTCGCCGGTCCCACGATGCCGCGGGGGCCTCCGGCAACTGTTCTCGCGCGCGTTCCGCCTCGTCCGGAGGCGCCACGAGGACGAGCTCCGGGCTGATGGGGTCGCTCGCAGGAGAAGCGCCCCAATTCCCTTCGCCCGCAGAAAAACGATCGCCGCGCCGGCCGCTCGGCATCGCGGAAGCCTACCCCCCAGAGCGGCCGCTAGTACCCGAGCAGGCGAACCTCCTCACGCCGGTCGCGCGCGAAGAAGTGGATGCCGTCGGTGAAGCGAACCCAGTTGCACCGCGTGCACATGACGAGCGAATGGGTGCGTGCCGAGTCGGCGAGAAAGCGCACGCCGCGGAGCAGGTCACCGTTCGAGACGCCCGTCGCAGCGACGATCACCTCGCCGGGCGCGAGCTCCTCCGTCGTGAACACGCGCGTCTCGTCCTCGATTCCCAATTCGCGTGCGTGCTCGATCTCGCTTCGCGACGTCGGCCAGAGCTGCGCCTGAACCTCGCCGCCGAGGCAACGCAGCGCGGCCGCGGACATGACCGCTTGCCGTGTGCCCCCGATTCCCACCGCAAGGTGGTCGTTCGTCCCGCGGATCGCGGCCGAGATCGATGCAGTGACCGTGCCGTCCTGGATCAGCTTGATGCGCGCACCGGAAGCGCGGATGTCCTCGATCAGGTCGTGGTGACGCGGTCGGTCGAGGACGATCGTGGTGATGTCGTTCGTCCGGCGGCCGAATGCGTCGGCGATTGCCTGCACGTTCTCCCCCATCGGCTTCAGCAGGTCGATCGAGCCGCGCGCGAGCGGACCGACGGCCAGCTTCCGCATGTACATGTCCGGCAGGTTCAACAGCGACGCCGGTTCTCCGACGGCGATCATCGACATCGCACCGTTGCCGCCCCGAGCAACAACGCCTCGTCCCTCGAGCGGGTCGAGCGCGAGATCCACCGACTCGCCGCCGGCGCCGATCTCGTCGCCCACGCGGAGCGGCGACTCCTCCTCTGCCGCGCCGATCACGATCCGCCCCTGAATCGGGAAGTCGTTCAGCGCGCTCCTCATCGCCTGCGCGGCGTCGAGCTCCGCCGCCTCCTGATCGGCACGGCCGAGCCAACGCGCGGCCCGCAGCGCCGCCCCGTCCGTGACGCGGACGTACTGCTCGCACAGACAGAGGCTCGGACGACCCGCGTCATCTCGAGCTGCAGCGGTCTCTTCGACCGTCTCTGCCACTAGACGGGTTGTACCTGCTCGGCGTGTGACAAGACCAGCTCCAGCACCGCGTCGATTGCCTCGCGCATGTCCGTATGGTCGATCACGGGCACGGCGTGCCGGTGCGCGCGCCGGACGATCACGTCCTGGATGCGGCGAATGTCGTCCAGGCGATCGATGTACTTGGCATGCGGACGCAATCCCTCGAAGCCCGCCTCGCGGATCAGGAAGTGCGTGCTGTGCTCCTCCTCGTCCGCGATCGCAAGCACGCACTGCACGACGAGCGCGCCTTCGATCGGCGGCAGCATGCCGGGCACGAGATGGACGCCTTCGAGCACCATCGACCAGCCTTCCTCCAGCGCCCGCTCGATCGACGCACGGACTCCGACCAGCACGTTGCGCGTCTGTTCGAGGAAGCCTGCGATGACCGGATCCTCCGCGTGCTCCGGCTCGCGCAGCCCAGAGGATGCCTCGAAGCTCGAGTAGTGGATCGAGGGCATGAATTCCTGTGAGAAGAACGCCCGCATTGTCTGCCGGACGAAATCGGTGGATGTGACGCGCGTGATGCCGAGCCGGTACGCCGCTTCCGTCGCGACCGTCGACTTGCCGGTACCCGTGGCGCCGCCGACGAGGACGATCAGCGGGAGGTCCAGCTCGTGCAGCTCGCCGAAGCGCCGGAGCCGCCGCGCGGCCTCGGATCCCTCGGCCTCCCCCATCACCTCCACTGCGAGTTCCTCGACCCGTTCCAGATCCGTGCTCTGCTCGCCGCGATCGGAGAGGTCGGCTTCGATCCGCTTCGCCAGCTCGTAGGCGCGACCGAGCGGAACCCCGACTCCCATCAGCGCCCGCGCCATCAGCCCCTTGGAGTACGGCTGGGCGGACGTCCCGAGCGGCAGCGGCTCCGAGTGGCGAGGATGCGTCATGCGCGTGCTCCCGCGGGGACGAGCGACAGGATCGCGTCGTCGAGGGCGGTCTCTCCCTCGAGTGGAACCACCTCGTTCTCGGCGAAGACGACCTCGACGCCGCGCTCCTGCGCGACCTCGGCGACAACGTCGATCGCCGCCGCCTTGATCTCCACGAGGTAGACGTCTGCGTCGGCGCGCGCGAGATCCTCGCGGAGCTTCGGGCGGTCGGCGAGATTGCGCGAGACCGCGGTGACCTCGGCGTCGAGGTGCTCGGTCGGCGCCGCGCCGGTCGTGAACACGGCCACGCGCCGGCCCGCAAGCGGGCTCATCGGACGCAGTCGCAGGTCGGTCTGCACGATCGGGATCTCCTTCAACCGGCGGACGGCGGCGACATCGATGCTGCCGATGGAGATGACGAGATCGGACACGAGCACGCGATAGGCGTTCAGGTACGCCGTCGGGTCCTGCCCACGACCGCAGACGAGGATGCGTGCATCCGTCTGCACCGGAGGAATCGCGGCCCCGCTCCCGTCGAAGACGACGACGTCGGGCTCGCGCTCAGCGGCGAGAGCAGCGCCCTGGAGCACGTTCGACGATGTGACTGTGCCTGCAAGCCCACCTCCGGCACGCCGGCAGCCGATGGTCACGACCCCGGTCAGCGCAGCCGTCTCGAGGTAGTCGGATGCAGCATGTTCTCCCGCACGAGAGAGCTCGACGAGCGACTCCAGCGTCGGTTGGACCTCCGCTGTGACTGGGTGTGCCGGCCCACCGCGGCCCATCGCGACGACGACGACGCTGCCGGTCTGCGCGAGGAGCCGCGCGACATGTCCCGTCACGGCGGTCTTGCCCACGCGCTTTCCCGTTCCGATCACGGCGAGCGAAGGGAGCGGGAACGGTGCGTACGTCGGCGCCTCGAACCGGAAATCGGCGCCCTCGTAGCGAAGGCCCGCCGCCAGCACGCGGCTCGCCAGCAGCAACCGGTCGCGCGGCCCGAGCACCGGCTCGTCGGAGAGATCGACCACCACCTCGGCGTCGGCAAAGCCGTCCTCGAGCTGCGGTAGTAGAGGAACGCCGTAGTCAGGCTCCCCGCGGAGCTTCTCGGTGCCGCCGGCCAGCCACGCCGCGACGACCTCGTACGGCAGCCCGGCAACCGCGTCGCGCACGACTGGCGGGTAGTGCTCTCCGTCGACGACGACGAGTGCGCGGGTCACCGGCGCGAGGTCACCTCCCCCTCGATCCGCGCCGTGTACTTCTCGAACTCGAGCGTGTCCACGGCGAACTGGATGATCTTTTCCTGGCCGTGGAACGGGTACTTGCGCCAGACGTCGACATGCGTGCCGGAAAACTCGATCACGTTGTAACAGGGGCGTGTGTTCCCCCGCAGCCGAAGCGAGGACACCGTTCCGGCGTTGACGATGAAGAGGTTCTCGAGGCGCCAGGCATAGGGCACGTGCTTGTGCCCACTGAGGACGAGGTTGACGCCGGAGCGCTGCAGGCATTCGATCGCGTCGCCGGCGTCGTAGATGATGTTCCGCTCCCGTCCCGTGCCCGGCACCGGGAGGAGGTGGTGGTGGCAGACGAAGATCCTGAGATCTGCCGGCTCCGCGAAGCTCTCCTCGATCCACCCGTAGCGGCCGCGTCCGATCTGGCCGTGGTCGAGGTCGGGCTCCGTCGAGTCGACGGCGACGACAGTCACACCGTTCGCGCGCATCACGGAGTTCCGGTCCCCGAAGAGCTGCTCGAAGTGGATGTAGCCGACGTTGCGCGAGTCGTGATTGCCGGGGATGACGACGACCGATTCACATTCGACGCGGTCGAGGTATTGCTTCGCGAGCGCGTACTCCTCCTTGAAGCCGAACGTCGTCAGGTCGCCGGAGCAGATAACGATGTCGGGCTCGAGGTCGTTCACCTCCGTGATCGCGCGCTCGAGGAGATTCGGCAGGAAGAACTGCGTCCCGCAGTGCAGGTCCGAGATCTGGACGATCGTGCAGCGGCCGTCACGCGTCGCCATGCGCGAAGTCTAGGCGGCGTCAGAGACATCCGGACCGATTGCTACCCTGATTCGAGGTGACGCTGGAAACCCCGAATTTCCAGGCATATCGTGGGAAGGAACCACCTCGCTTCGCGAACAGAGCGGAGCTCGAGTGCGCGAAGGTTCTGGACTACTACGGCGTACCGTGGGAGTACGAGCCGACGACGTTCGTCCTCGAGTCGGACGAAGAGGGCCGCATCGTCGAGGCGTTCAAGCCCGACTTCTACCTGCCCGAACAAGACCTGTACGTCGAGGTCACGGTGATGAAGCAGTCGCTTGTCACTCGGAAGAACCGCAAGCTGCGCAAGCTCCGTGAGCGGTACCCGGACGTCCGCGTGAAGCTGTTCTACAAGCGCGACATCGAGCGCCTGGCGGAGCGATACCGGCTCGAGCTCGCGTCGTAGCTTCGGGCCCGGCGCTCGGGGACGTGTACCTTTCCCGCGAGGAGCTGCGGACGCGTGTCCGCGAGCTCGGCCGGGAGATCGAGCGCGACTACGACGGGCTCGAGCCGATGCTCGTCGCGCCCCTGAAGGCGAGCCTCGTCTTTGTCGCCGACCTCTCCCGTGCAATCCGCATCCCGCACGGGCTGGACTTTGTCGAGCTCGCGAGCTACGCCGCCAGCGCCGACACGGGCGGCCATGCCCGCGTCCGGCTGCTTAAGGACCTCGACGCGGAGATCGTCGGACGTCACGTGCTGATCGTGGAGGACGTGATCGACACGGGTCTCACGCTGAACTACCTGTGCAAGACGCTCGGATTGCGTGAGCCCGCGTCGCTCGCGGCGGTCACGCTCCTCGACCGCCCGTACCGGCGACTCGTCGACGACCTGCCCGTCCGCTACGTCGGTTTCACCGTCCCCGACGAACTGTTCGTCGGATACGGCTTCGACTTACAGGAGCGCTACCGGAACCTGCCGGACCTGCACGTCTTGCGCGCTTCAGACGCCCCAACCTAGACGGATGCGCCGGCAAAGCCGGTACATCCTCTTGGTCGGCATCGCAAGCGATGCCTCGGGCTTCGATTTGCAGGAGCGCTACCGGAACCTGCCGGACCTACACGTTCTGCGCAACAAAGTTAGCCGAGGCTAAAATTCGCGGGATGATGGCCACCCGCGTGGAGGAAGCCCCTCGCCTGCCCGGCGCAGGCGAGCGCGTGCTGCAAGGGAGCAAAGACGCCCGCTGGCGTCTCCTTCCGTTCCTCGGCCCCGCCTTCATCGCCTGTGTCGCGTACATGGACCCGGGCAACTTCGCGACGAACATCGCCGGGGGTTCGAAGTTCGGCTTCACGCTGGTCTGGGTGATCGTCGCCTCGAACCTCATGGCGATGCTGATCCAGACGCTCTCGGCGAAGCTCGGCATCGCCACAGGCAGGAACCTCCCAGAAGTGTGTCGCGAGCAGTTCTCGCGCCGCACGTCCATCGGCCTCTGGCTCCAGGCCGAGGTGATCGCCATGGCCACGGATCTGGCCGAGTTCCTCGGAGCCGCGCTCGGCATCAAGCTTCTGCTCGGGATCGACCTGTTTCCCGCAGCGGTGATCACCGGCGTGATCACGTTTCTGATCCTCGGGCTGCAGCGGTACGGCTTCCGGCCGCTGGAAGCCGTGATCACGGCGTTCGTGGCCGTGATCGGCATCTGCTACCTGGCCGAGCTCTGGCTCGCGCATCCCCCGCTCGGCACCGTCGCGAAGCACGCCGTCGTGCCGGAGTTCGCAGGGAACGAGTCGGTGCTGCTCGCCGTCGGGATCCTCGGCGCCACGGTGATGCCGCACGTCATCTACCTGCATTCGGCGCTCACGCAGCAGCGCATCGTGCCGCGGAACGACCACGAGGCGAAGGTCCTCTACAAGTACACGCGGATCGACGTCCTGATCGCGATGGCGATCGCGGGCCTGATCAATATGTCGATGCTCGTCGTCGCCGCCACGGTCTTCTACGGCAGCGGCCTGACAGACGTCGATTCGCTCGAGGGCGCGCACCGAACGCTCGAGCCGATCATCGGCGGGGCCTCGAGCGTGCTGTTCGCGCTCGCGCTGACCGCGTCCGGACTGTCGAGCTCGACGGTCGGCACGATGTCCGGGCAGGTCGTGATGCAGGGCTTCGTCCGCCGGCGGATTCCTCTGTTCGTGCGACGCCTGGTGACGATGCTGCCGGCATTCATCGTGATCGGGATCGGCCTCGATCCGTCGCGCACACTCGTGATCAGCCAGGTCGTGCTCTCCTTCGGAATCCCGTTCGCGCTGATCCCGCTCGTGATGTTCACGAGCCGCCGCGACGTGATGGGTGTCCTCGTCAACCGAAAGGCAACGGTCGTCGCTGCCTCGATCGTCGCGCTGCTGATCTGCGCGCTGAACGTCTTCCTGCTGACGCAGACCTTCGGCCTGCCGTGATCATCCGGGCCATGTCCGGTGCCTGGCACCAGACATGGCCGGAAGGAGAGCCGGCCACCCCGGGGGAGGCGGCCGGCATCGTCGGGAGACGAATCAGGCGTACGCGGTCGACCCATTTCCTCGAACCCGGCCACATACGCTTTACAACTTCGAAACGCGCGGCGAAGCGAAACGGATACGGCCGGCCCGGCTAGAGGTAGCCGAGCGGATCGACCGGCGTCCCGTTGATCCGGACCTCGAAGTGGAGATGCGCGCCGAAGCTGTGCCCGGTGCTGCCGACGTAACCGATCACCTGACCCTGCGAGACAGTGGCGCCGGCCGACACTGCATAGGACGACTGATGGCCGTAGCACGTCGCGAGGCCACCACCGTGGTCGATGCACGTGTAGTTGCCGTAGCCGCCGGTCCAGCCCGCCAGGACGACGGTGCCCCCCGCTGCGGCATGAATCGGCGTGCCGTACCCCACGCCGATGTCGATGCCGGCGTGCAAGCGCCCCCAGCGATACCCGAACGGGCTCGTCACGGGCCCGCTGACCGGCCAGATGAGGCCGTGTGCGGACGGCGTCGTGTCGGCTGAGGCGGACGGCGCGCTAGCGGCCTGAGCCGCTGCTAGCCGTGCCCGGATGCGCGCATCCTCCGCCGCGAGCGCGTTCGCCTCGGCGATCATCACGGCTTTCTGCTCCCGCGTGGACGCGAGCGCGTTGCGCTGCCTCACGCGCTTCCCCGCGAGGCCGCGCCGCGAGGCGAGGAGCTCGATCCGGGCGATGCGCTGCTGCTGCGTTCGCACCGCAATCACCTGTGTCTCGGACCGGACACGCGCGCGGACCACCTTCGTGCGCTCGCGCGCCGCGTGGACTCGATCGCGCGCGGTTCCGACCGATCTCGCGATGTGCTTGTCCTGCTGGGCGATCGCCTCGAGGTAGTGGATCCGATCGAGCGCGTCCTGCAAGGAGTTCGCCTCGATGATCACGTCGAGAAGCGTCGGATCCCGGGACTCGTAGATGTCGATCATCCGCGCGTTCAGCTCGCTGACGACGCGTGCGTATTCGCGGCGCAGGAACGCGAGCCGGTCCGACTCGAGCGCGAAGAGCTCGTTCAGATGCTCGAGGCGGAGCCGGTGCAGCTCGAGGTCGCGCTCGAGCACCGAGAGCCTCTGCGAGACATCGCCGACCCGCGCCTCCAGCTTCCGGATCGCGGAGGTGATGTCCGTGATCTGGGCGCTGATGCTCGCCTCCTTCGCCCGGGCGGCGGCGATCCTCTCGTGCAGCTGACTGATCTTGCCGCTGTTGTCGCCCGCGGCGGGCCCCGCGAACACGAGCACGGCAGCGAGGACGACGGCCAGTCTCCGGGCCATGACGGAAGCTTCGGCAGGGCGTCGGATGTCCCTGCCGCGCTAGGCGACGGCCTAGCGGTGCCGTTCTCCTTCGGGTGCTTCGGGCCCGGGCTCGGGTATGACCGCAGGGCCGGGCTCGGGGATGATCGCCGGCTGCGGCGGTGAGCCCTCGTCCGGCGGCGGGTAGGGCTCCGGGATCCGCGCCGGCTCCGGCGTGGCCGGGCCTCCCGGAGACGGCTGCTCGGGCCCCTCCGGCACTTCGACCATCTCGGTCGGCCGCACCTCGAGGCGCCGCTGCTGGACGCGCTCGTGCGCCTCAGCCATCACTGCCCTCATCTCGTCCTCCCTCTGTGCCGCGAGCTCGTCGAGCTCTTTTACCTGCTCCCGGGCATTTTCGGCCGCCCGGTCGTCCCCAAGGTACACGGCTTCGCCGAGCTCGAAAAGGAGTCGCCGCCGGACGATCGCGAGGCGCTGGACCTCCCGGCGGAGGGCGATCACCCGCCCGGTCGCCCGTCCGCGGATAGCGACCGAGCCCGCCGCGGCGCCCGCGCGAGCCCGCGCACCGCCGATCGCCTTGCCCGTGGACTTCGCTACCGCAGCGCCCGAGCCCGAGCCACGCCGCGCCGCCTCGAGGAACAGGACGAGGAGGAGCAGCGCCACGCCGATCAGGATCAGCCCGATCGGCCAGTGCCCCGTGACGAGCAGATAGATCGCAAGCGCGAGAGCGGCCGCAGCCAGGACGAGCACGAGGGTCGCGGGCGTGACGCCGTAGTACCGCGGCTCGGCGCGCGCGTAATTCACCGGAACGACGCCGGTCTCGTCGGTCGGTAAGTCCAGAACGTCCGCCGTCCCGTCTGTCGACGGACGCCCGCACTGCGGGCAGTAGCGGCTCGCGGCGGGGAGCATGGCGCCGCAGTTTCGGCAGCTAGCCACGCGTCGTTACGCGCTCCTCCGCGGCGTGCTCGGCGCGGAGATCAAGGGCCCGCAACGCGGTCGCAGCGCGGCGTCGGAGCGGCCCGACGAGCGCGCGATAGTCGTCGTCGGACACCTTCCCCGTTCGGTGGTCGAACTCCAGCTCCTTAAGGGCGGCAAGGGCCCGGTCCCGCTCCTCCGCAAGCGACAGCCGTCGCTGCTCGAGCTCGTCGGGACGACCGAGGCGATCGTCGCGCGGCCGCGGCTCACGCAGAAACGGAAGCGCGACGAGGAGCACGCACGCGACGGCGAGCACGGCGCCGACGACGAGCGCGACCGTCATATCCGTACGGTCGCTCCTGCGTAGCGCTCGGCGAGCCGCCGTTGCTCACGCGCGTCGGGCCACAGTGCGATGAGCGAACCGCCGAGGAAGACGAAGCCGGCGAGCCAGATCAGGTTGACGAGCGGTTTCTGCAACACCTTCAGGTCGAGGGTCCCGTCACTGTTGACCTGGTCGGCGATCATGAAGAGGTCTCCGCCCGTGAGGAGGTCGTGACGGATCGACACCTCGTTCGAGATCTGGTCCTCGGCGAAGTACCGGTTCTTGCCGGGCTTGTACCGGCCGAGGTAGTCCCCGCCGCGGTAGACGTCGACGAGTGCCCGGATCGCGCGGTGGTTCGATTCGAGCGACGTCTCGTAGCCACGGAAGACGACTCGGTGGTCGGCCACGTTCATGCCCTGACCGGGCGCGAGCCGACCTTCCCGCACCGTCTCGTAGGCACTTGACCCCGTGATGCCGAGGGCGAGCAGCACGACGGCCGCATGGACGATGTAACCCCCGTAGCGCCTGCGGTTCCGCTCGACGAGCGACGTGAGCGCGCCGACCCAGCTCTCCGTGCCGAGTGCCTTCCGGGCGGCCGTCCCCCGGGCGAATTCGAGCACGATCGATGCGAGCACGAAGACCGAGAACGTGTAAGCGATCACCCCGATCCGCGACGACCCTGCGCCGAGGGCGAGGAGGCCGATCCCTGTGACGACCGCGACGCCGAGCGGCCACAGGAAGGTCCGGCCTAGGGCGCGCAGCGACGCGCGCCGCCACGCGACGAGCGGCCCGATTCCCATCAAGACCAGCAGCGGCAGCCCGAACGTGTGGAAGAAGAAGTTGTAGTACGGCTTGCTGACGCTGGCGGCCTCCCCCGTCACGGCCTCGGACAGCAACGGGTAGACGACGCCCCAGAGGATCGTCAGCGCGAGGGCGACGAGCAGCAAGTTGTTGTAGAGGAAGGTCGCCTCGCGCGAGACGAGCGATTCGAGCCGCGTCTTCGCGCGCAGGAGCGGCAGCCGCGCGAAGATGAGCGCGAGCGAGCCCGCGGCTATGAGACAGATGAAGCCGAGGAACCACGGCCCGATCGAGCTCTGCGTGAACGAGTGGATCGACTGGACGATGCCGCTGCGCGTTAGGAACGTCCCGAAGAGCGACAACCCGAACGCCAGCGCGACGAGGAGCACGTTCCAGACTTTCAGCATGCCGCGCTTCTCCTGGATCATCACCGAGTGGAGATAGGCTGTCGCTGCGAGCCACGGCATCAGCGCGGCGTTCTCGACCGGGTCCCAGGCGTAGTAGCCGCCCCAACCGATCTCGACGTACGCCCAGTGCGCGCCGAGCAGCTGTCCGATGCCGAGAAACATCCAGGCGGCAAGCGTCCAGCGGCGGGTGGCGACGATCCAGCGTTCGTCGGTACGGCCCGCGAGCAGCGCTCCCATGGCGAACGCGAACGGCACCGTCAGGCCGACGTAGCCGAGGTAGAGGAGCGGCGGATGCACCGCCATGTAGGGGTTCTGCAGGCTCGGGTTGAGACCGGCGCCGTCGGCGGCGGCCGCCTGCGTCGCGAACGGGCTCGCGACGAACACGAGCAGCAGTGCGAAGAAGGTGCCGACGAGCCCGAGCACCGGGACGACCCACGCCAGCACCTCTTGTCCCACACGGCGCGCAGTCAGGACGGCTGCGGCCGAGTAGCCGCAGAGCACGAGCAGCCAGAGCAGCAGGGACCCCTCCTGCCCGCCCCAGAACGCCGTCAGCGTGTATCCGAGCGGCAGCTCGCGGCTGGTGTGCTCGGCCACGTACTGGAAGGAGAAATCGTGGCGTGCGAGGGCGGCGAGGAGGACGACCGCAGCCACAAGCGTCGCCGCGAAGGATCCGAGCAGCGCGTTCTGCGCGGACTCGGCCAGACGGCGTCGTCCTCTCCACGCGGCGAACGATCCCGCCACGAGGGCGTAGACGAGCAGGAGGAGCGACGTGACGAGCGCCGCACGCCCGAGATCAGCCACTGTTTAGGTGCTCTTCTTGGGCGAGTACTTCGACGGGCACCTCGTTACGAGCGTATCGGGCACGGCCGTAAAGACTCCGGCGCGGAGGTGTCCGTCGACCACGACCTCGCGCCCGACACGGAAGAGATCCGGTACCGAGCCGCGATAGCGCACGGGCACGGCCGCTGTCCCCTTCGGGTCGCGGAGATGAAACCGAAGGCCGGCGGCTGCGTGTGCGTCGCCGCGGACCGGGCCGAGCACCACGCCCCCGAGCGAGACCCGGCCGTCGTGACCGGGAAGCTGGCTCGGCTGAAGCGAGGGCGTGCCGCCGCCTGCAATGGATGTGTAGAGCAGGAAGACGGCGAGAACGGCCGCGACCGAGAGCGCGACGATCAGCCGCACAGGGCTGCGCTTGCCGGGCACGAACTGCAGTTTAGCTGCGGTTTTGCGGCGCTATACGGGTCAGTCGCGCGCCGGAGCCGGCCGCCGCCCCGGGATCCGGTAGCCGTGGTCGTGGCAGAGCGAGCCCGGTGCGTCCTCCGTCAGGGCGTCGCAGTAGCCCTTCCCGTAGGCGGCGCGCATGAAGGCCGCGACGACCTCCAGGTTCCACTCGGTGATCTCGCCCGCCTCACGCCAGAGATCGCTGAGCCGAAGATCGATGTCGAGCTCCAGCAGGTCGATGCGCGACGGCTTCTTCGCCATGTCGTCCAGGGTAGGTAGGGCGTCGGACGGCATGTAGGGTCGGCTCGTGGCTGCGCTGCACTTCGGCCCGGCCCGCGTTCCCTCGCGGGAGAGCCCTGACGAGGCGATCGCCCTCCTCTCGGAGCGAGGTCACACGGCGTGCGAGATCGACTTCGAGGGCAAGTTCTGGATGGACTACGAGTGGGCGGAGCGCTTCGGCGAGCTCGCACGAGACGCCGGGATCGTCCTCTCGGTCCACGCCCCGATCGCCGGGTTCATGGGCCATGCTGAGCGCGGGCGGAAGCTGAACATGGCCGTCGGCATGCTCGACCACTCGGCGGGAATCGCCAAGGCGTCCGGAGCCGAGCTCGTGGTCTTCCACCCGGGGTTCCTGCTCGAGCGCGAGCGCGCGGCGGCGATCGACTCGGTAGTCGAACAGCTGGGCGAGCTGCGCGATCGGCTCGAGAAGAAGGACCGCGCCGTACCGTTCGGCGTCGAGATCATGGGCCGCGTTCGTGAGCTCGGCACGGCCGAGGATGTCTTCGCGATCTCCTCACGCCAGGCGTGGGTCCGCCCCGTGCTCGACTTCGCGCACCTGCACGCCGTCACCGACGGCGGCTTCACCGAGCCGCCGGCCTTTGCAGAGGTGCTCGCAGGTGCCGATGCGGTGATGGAGCCCGGAGCGCCGTTCCACATCCACTTTTCGGACATTGCGTTCGCGAATCGCAACGAGACGAAGCACTTGCCCTACGGCGAGGGCACGCTGCGTGTGGCTCCGCTCGGCGAGGCGCTGCGGGCGTTCGACCGTCCGGCGACCGTGATCAGCGAGTCCCCGGATCTCGAGTCGACGCAAGCGATTCGCGACGAGCTCTATGCGGCCGTCGGGACGCGCTCGGCGAGCCGCGCCTCGAGCTCGACCGCCTCGGCGTCGCGGTCACGCGCCCGCAGGAACTCCGCGTAGGACGGCAGGACATCCAGAAGGACGCGGCAGTACTCGCTGCCGTCGATGATTTCCACCGCCTCGCGGAAGAGCTCTTCGGCCTCGTCGTCGCGACCCTGCGCGGCGCGGACCTGAGCCAGCGCCACGCGCGTCGTCGCGCGTGAGGTGAGGTCCTCCCCGCTGACCGTCTCGCGCGAGGCGAGCGCATACTTCTCCGCCTCGTCGATGCGGCCCTCCGCGAGAAGAACCTGGGCGAGGAGGCGCTGGCTCTCGCACATCGTGCCCCGCTCTTGCATCGGCGCGAGCAAGCGGATCGATTCACGCAGGAGCTTCTCTGCTTTGGCCGGGTTGCCCGTCTTCCAGGCCACTAGCGCCAGCTGCCTGGACGTCCAGGCGATCTCGGAAGCCGAGGCTGCCTCACGGTAGAGGTCCAGGGCCTTCGTGAACCAGCCCTCGGCCTCTTCGAGCTCGCCGCGGACGCGATGGAGCTGGCCCTTCGATTGCGCCGCGCTCGCACGCGCGACGATGCTGCCGCTCTCGTCGGCGAGCTCGAGCGCGCGGGCGATCAGCGGCTCGGCCTTGTCCTCCTCCATGCGGCCGATGTGGATCCCCGCCAGCTGGAGCGCCGCCCTCGCCTCGTAGTCCTTCCGCCCGGCTGCGCGTGCCGCCTCGAGCGCGAGCTCTTCGAACTCCTCGCCTTCGGTCTCTCGTCCGGCCCAGCGGGCGACCCGGGCGCGTCGGTCGAGCGCCGTGAACCGGCCCTCGTGGTCGTCGGGCTCGACGACATCCAGGGCCGCGTCGGCGAGGTCGGCTGCGCGGCCTAGCTCGCCGTCGAGCGACGCCGCGACCTCGGAGAGCGCGGTGAGCGCTCGGCTCTGAATGGCGCGATCGCCCTCGATCTCGGCCTGGTCGGCGAGCACGGTCATCTCGTCGCGAACGACCGGTAGGTCGGCGAGCTGCCACGCGGCGCGCGCCGCGAGGAATCGCCGGCCGAGGGTCGGCTCGAGCTCCACGGAGCGCGTCAGGAGCTTCCGGGCCGCGAGGTTCGACTCGCGAGCCAGCGCCCTCTTGCCGGCGGCTTCCAGTGCCTTCGCCGCCTCCCGCGAGAGCTCCTCGGGTGCCTGGCCGTCGAGCTCCGCGTAGAGCCGGCAGGCCTGGTCGAGGTGGTACGCCCGGATCTCGAGCAGCTCCTTGTCGGCCTTCTGCCTCAACCACTCGGAGAAGCGTGTGTGGTATTCGGCTCGGCCCGATTTCGACAGGCCGCCGTACGAGACCTCGCGAATCAACCCGTGCTTGAAGCGGTACGCCGACTCACCGGTGATCGTCGAGCGCTCCTCACGCGTGACGAAATCACGGAGAAGCAGATCGTCGAGCATGTCCTCGAGCTCGTCGGCGTCGTACTCCGGGGAGAGATAGTCGATCGCCCCCGCCCAGAACACGCGCCCGATCACGGAGCCGCGTTGCAGCACGATCTTCTGGCCCGCCGGCAGGCGGTCGATCCGCGCGCCGATCAGCGCCTGCAGCGAGTCTGGGATGCGATCGCCGCCGTCCGTCCCGCGCTCGAGCAGCATCCGCACGATCTCCTCGACGAACAGCGGGTTGCCCTCGGTCTTGTCGAGCAGCCGTGCCTGCACCTTGTCGGAGACGTCGTGCTCTGCCAGCAGGGCGTCGGCGAGACGCTCGCTCTCGTCGCGCGGCAGCGGCTCGAGCTCGATCGCGGTCGACCGCACACGTCCGCCGCCCCACCCCGGCCGCACGTCGAGCAGCTCCGGCCGTGCGAGGCAGATGATCATGAGCGCGCGCTCGCGCACCCATTGCGCCAGGTGGTCGATCAGCTCGAGCAGCGGCTCCTCGGCCCAGTGGATGTCCTCGAACACCATCACGAGCGGCTGGACGTCGGCCAGCTCGTCGACGAACTCGCGCGCCGCCCAGGCGATCTCGGGCTGCCCGCGCCGCCCCTCGACCGCCTCCATCACGCCACTGGCGAGACCGAGGAGCTCGGCGATCGCTTCGTCGCCGCAACACTCGATCAGCTTCTCGCGCGCCCGTTCCATCGGGTCGTCGTCGGTGATCCCTGCGGCCGCCTTCACCATCTCCGCGAGCGGCCAGTACGTGACTCCCTCGCCGTACGGGAGCGCACGGCCGGAGAGGATCGTCGCGCCCTCTGTCCCCGCGAGGAACTCGCGGATGAGACGACTCTTTCCCACGCCCGGCTCGCCGTACACCGTGAAGACGTGCGGACGGCGATCGCGCACCGTGCGGGCGTAGGTGTTCTGCAGGAGGTCGAGCTCGGACTCGCGACCGATGAACGGCGCCGAAATCTTGCGCCGCAGCACCGCACCATCCAGCGTGCAGACCGCGCGGTACGCGCGGATCGGGTTCCGGAAGCCGCGAAGCTCGAGCGGCCCGATCTGGTCGGCCTCGATGCGGCCGTCGGTCAGACCGTGCGCAGCCTCTCCCATGAGGATCTCGCCGGGGGCTGCCGCCTGCTGCAGCCGGGCCGCCACGTTCACCGCCTCGCCGGTGGCGAATGTCGAGTCGGTCTCGTCGACCACCACCTCGCCGGCCTCGATCCCGACACGGGCCTCGAGCCCGAGGCCGCGGGTGTGCTCGAGGATGCCGAACCCTGCGCGGACGGCGCGGTCGGCGTCGTCCTCATGCGCAAGCGGAATGCCGAATGCCGCCATCACTGCGTCGCCCGCGAACTTCTCGACCGTACCGCCGTGCGTCTCGATGCAGCGGGAGACGCCGTCGAAGAAGGACGTGACCCGGCGGCGCGTGATCTCGGGGTCCTGTCCGGCTACCAGCTCGGTCGAGGCGACGAGATCCGCGAACAGCACTGTGGCGAGCTTTCGCTCCATACCCAAATTCTAGGTACGGCGGCGGGGGCAAGAACAGCGGCGAAAAGGACGTTACGGCAGGCGGCGGCGAACGAAGAACGCCGCCGGAATCACCGCCGCCGCGGCGCCGATACCCCCGAGGAGTGCGGCCCAGGGGAAGGAGCTCGATGTGCTGGCTACGGAAAGCGACCTTCGTGCTTCCACCCGGGAAGCGAGCGCCGGGGGCACCTTGACGAACTCCGATCCTCGCCAGAGGACGTCCGTGCTCGGCGAATACTCGAGCGTCGCAGCGTGCGTGCTCCACGGAGACGGCCGCGCGGTCGCGAGCCGGATGGTTTGCCAGTCGAGGTCGTGCGGATAGTCGTCGGTCGGCGTCTGGAGGCGGAAGAGCCTCCCGTAGGACGCCGGGTCTCGCGCGACCTTCCCGGCAATCTCGACGCGCGTGATCCGCGGCGCCGGCGAAGGCTTGACTCCTGCGGTCACGCGCGCGAGGAGCCGGCGCAGACTTCCCGCCTTCACCCAGCCCCAGCGGCCGGGATCGGTCTCGATCGCCAGGCGGCCGAGCGACGGCACGTAGTACTGCCGCCAGCTCGCGCTCGTGCCGTCGTCGCTCTTCGCCACGAACTCGAGGCGAAGGAACGGCGCCGGAGCGGGCGTGCGTGCGCTGACCGGGTCTCCCTGCAGCTCGACGGCATGGATCAGCTGTCGCAGGAGCGCGGCATCCTTCGTCTCGCGGCAGCCGGCGGCGCCGCAGGCCCGGAACGAGGACAGCTCCTTCGCCTGCGCAGTGCCCGCGGCGAGGAAAGCGGCCAGGGCGGCCACCGTGAACGCGATCGCCTTCTGCATACCGCGTCTACACCGGCCCGGCGGATCTGGTTCCCGGTTTAGCATCCTCGGACCGTGCTCGACCCAAAGGTCTTCAAGGCTTACGACGTCCGGGGCATCTATCCCGACGAGCTCGACGAGGCGGGCGCCAACGCCGTCGGGCGGGGTTACGTCGAGGAGTTCGAGCCGCGACAGATCGCCGTCGGCAGAGACATGCGCGTGTCCTCGCCGTCGATGGCAGACGCCCTCATGCGCGGCGCGGCCGAAGCCGGCGCCGACGTCGTCGACGTCGGGCTCGTCGGAACGGAGATGCTCTACTACGCGGTCGGCGAGCTCGCGCTGGACGGCGGTGTGATGGTCACCGCCTCGCACAACCCGAAGGAGTACACGGGGATGAAGATCGTGCGGCGCGGCGCGTTGCCCGTCGGCGGCGACTCGGGCCTCCTCGACATCCGCACCCGGGCCATGTCCGGTGCCAGGCACGAGACACGGCCCGCCGGGACGGTCCGGCAAGAAGACATCTGGCCGCGGTGGGTCGATGCCGTGCTCTCGTTCATCGATGTGGAGACAGTCGAGCCGCTGCGGGTCGTGATCGACGCCGCCAACGGCATGGCCGGCGCGCTGTTGCCGCCGACTCTCGAGCGGCTGCCGGTCGAGGCGATCCGCTGCTACTTCGAGCCGGACGGGACGTTCCCCAACCACGAACCGAATCCGCTCCTGCCCGAGAACCGCGAGTTCATCGTCCGCAAGGTGAAGGAAGAGCGCGCCGACCTCGGTGTGGCGTTCGACGGCGACGCGGACCGGTGCTTCTTCGTCGACGACACGGGCGAGTTCGTTCCGGGTGACTTCGTAACGGCGCTGCTCTCCGCCTCGGTCCTGGAGAAGGAGCCCGGAGCGAAGATCCTCTACGACGTGCGCGCGAGCTGGGCAGTGCCGCAAACGATCGAGCAAGACGGCGGCGTCCCGCTCGTGAACCGAGTCGGCCACGCCTTCTTCAAGCACCGCATGCGTGAGGAGGGCGCCGTCTTCGGCGGGGAGGTGTCCGGCCACTACTACTTCCGCGAGTTCTCGCAGGCCGACTCGGGCGTGATTCCGTTCTTGCTGATGCTGGAGCTGATGTCGAAGCGCGAAGAGAAGCTGTCGGACCTGCTGCGACCGTTCCGTGAGCGCTACTTCATCACCGGCGAGCTGAACACGCCCGTCGCCGACGTGCCGTTGAAGCTGCAGGAGCTGAAGGAACGCTTCGGGCCCGAAGGCACGGTCTCGCACCTCGACGGGCTCTCGGTCGATGCCGACGAGTGGCACATGAACGTCCGCCCGTCGAACACCGAGCCGCTGCTCCGTCTCAACCTCGAGGCGCTGTCTCCCGACCTCATGCAGCGCAAGCGGGACGAGGTGCTGGCGGTGATCCGCGGCTGAAGGAACGTCCGCCGTTCAAGTTCTCGGCGCAGACGCGCGTCGGCTTCTCCGACACCGACGCCCAGGGGATCGTCTACTACGGCCGCTACCTCCCGTATTTCGACCTTGCGCGCGTCGAGTACCACCGCAATCTCGGCCTGCTGGGGATGGATATCGGCGAAGAGGGTGAGGAGTTCGTCATGCGCGCGTTGACGGTCGACTACCTGGCGCCGGCGGTCTTCGACGACCTGATCGAGATCTACGTGCGCATGGCGCGCATCGGGCGCACGAGCGCGACGTACGAGCTCGCGGCCTATCGCACACGCGACGAGCTGCTGCTCGTCACGGCGACGCAAACGCTCGTCCTGGTCGACCTCGACGAGCGGAAGGCCGTGTCGATCCCGGGCTCGTACAAGGAAGCGATCCGTGCCTTCGAGGGCGAGGGACTCGAGGCATGAGCCCGCACTCCGAGGCACTCGACGCGATCCGCGGGATCCTCGATCGCGGCGGGGATGCCGACGAAGTCCTGCGGCAGGTCGTCGGCGTGCTGCAGGAGCGGTTCGACGACTACTCCTGGGTGGGGATCTACCTCGTCGAAGCCGACGAGCTCGTGCTCGGGCCGTGGCAAGGGCCGGAGGGGACGGAGCACGTCCGCATCCCCGTTGGCCAGGGCATCTGCGGCGCAGCTGCGGCGACGGGCGTCACCGAGGTCGTCGACGACGTCAACGCGGACCCGCGGTACCTCGCCTGCTTCCCGTCGACGCGCTCGGAGATCGTCGTGCCGATCTCGTACGAAGGTCGAGTCGTCGGTGAGATCGACATCGACTCCGACCGGGCGGCCGCGTTCGACGCGGACGACCGCGCGTTCCTGGAGAACGTCGCGGGCCTCATCTCGCCGTACTGTCTCGTCGGCTGGGACACGGGCGGAGAGCCCTGGAAGCCGTAGGACGCGCTAGCTCGGCGTAACGCGGTAGGCGTCGAAGACGGCTTCGATCTGCCGCAACGCGGTCAGGAGGCCGCGGAGCTCCTTGACGTCCCCGACCTCGGCGACGTACCAGTTCTTGGCCATCTGATCCTCGACGGTGCCGCCGTACGACACGATGTTCGCGCCGTGCTCCGCGAACGTCCGGGCCACGTCCTCCAGAAGGCGCGGGCGATCCCAGGAGTCGACCGCGATCTGCACGCGGAAGCTCTGCGAAGCGCCGCCGTCCCAGCTGACTGGCGTGAAGCGTTCGGGCTGCCGTGCGAGCGCCTTGACGTTCGGGCAGTCGCTCCGATGGATCGTGATCCCCTTACCGAGCGAGATGTAGCCGACGATCTCGTCGCCCGGCACGGGGGTGCAACACTTCGCGAGCCGGACGAGGACGTCCTCGACTCCGTGGACGTTGATGCCGTAGTTCTCGCTGACGACCGCGTGCTTCGCGCGCGGCGCCTTGCGCGGCACCGCTTCCTCTTCTGCGACCTGCTCGGTCTTCAGGCGCTGCAGCACTTTGTTGACGACCGACTGTGCCGTGACCTTGCCGGAGCCGAGCGCGAGGTAGAAGTCCTCGGCCTTCTTGAAGTTCATGTCGCGGATGACCTCCGCCAGAACGGCCGAGCCCGCAAGCTTGCGGTACGGAAGCTTCGCCGCCTTCAGGGACTGCTCGAGCGCCTCTCGTCCCTTCTGCTCCTGGTCCTCGCGGGTCTCGCGCGAGAACCATTGCCGGATCTTGTTCCGAGCCCGCGACGACGCGGCGAGCGAGAGCCAGTCGCGCGACGGACCGCGCCCGGTCTTCGACGTCAGGATCTCGACGAAGTCGCCGTTCTTGAGGCGGTAGTGCAGCGGGACGATGCGCCCGTTGATCTTCGCGCCGACGGTGCGGTGTCCGACGTCGGTGTGAACGGCATAGGCGAAGTCGATCGGCGTCGCGCCGGCCGGCAGCGTTTTCACCTCGCCCTTCGGCGTGAAGACGTAGACCTCGTCGTCGACGAGATCCGTCAGGAACGCGCGCTTGTACTCGCCCGGCTCCTCGATCGTCTCGGGTTGCGCTTCCATCAGCTGCCGGACCCAGGTCTCCCACGCTTCGTCCGTCTTTGGCCGGCGGCCGCCCTTGTAGCGCCAGTGCGCGGCGATGCCGAACTCGGCGGTCTCGTGCATCTCGCGCGTCCGGACCTGGATCTCGAGCGGACGTCCCTCCGGCCCGATGACGGTCGTGTGCAGCGAGCGGTAGCGGTTGAACTTGGGCATCGCGATGTAGTCCTTGAAGCGTCCCGGCATCGGCTTCCACAACGAGTGGATGAGGCCGAGCGCGCCGTAACAGTCCCGCGTTCCCTCGTCGCCGGAGCGCTCGACGATGACGCGCATCGCCGTCAGGTCGTAGATCTCGTTGAACTCGCGACCCTTCTTGGCCATCTTGTCGTAGATCGAGTAGAAGTGCTTCGCGCGTCCCGCGATCTCCGACGGGATGTCGACCTTGTCGAGCTCGAGTTTCAGGATGCGGGCGGCCTCTCCGACATGCTCTTCACGGTCTGCGCGCCGCTCCGTGACCATTGCCTTGATCTCCGCGTACTTGCGCGGATGGAGCGTTTCGAACGCGAGGTCCTCGAGCTCCCACTTCATGGCGTGGATGCCGAGGCGGTGCGCGAGGGGTGCGTAGACCTCGAGCGTCTCCTTTGCCTTCTGCACCTGCTTCTGCTTGCCGAGGTACTCGATCTCGCGCAGGTTGTGCAGCCGGTCCGCGAGCTTGATGAGGATCACGCGCACGTCCTCGGCCATCGCGACGATCAGCTTCCGGTAGTTCTCCGCCTCAGCCTGCTCGCGGCTCTGGAACTGCACTCGCGTCAGCTTCGTCACGCCCTCGACCAGCTTTGCGATCTCGTCGCCGAACTCGGCGCGAACGTCGTCGAGGTCGACCTCCGTGTCCTCGACGACGTCATGGAGGAGCGCGGCCGCGATCGTCTCGTCGTCGAGCCGCAACTGCGCGCAGATCTTCGCGGCACCCCACGGATGCAGGACAAAGTCCTCACCGGAACGTCGGTACTGCCCCTCATGGGCAAGCGCTGCGAAGAGGAATGCCCGCGTGATCAGATCGCGGTCGACGTCCGGGTTGTACTTCGAGACGTCGGCAATTAGCTCGTCGATGAGCTCCTGATGCTTCTCATGAGTCTCAAGGACAGCCATACCCCCAGTGTACTCCGGGTGTCTCGGGTGCCCTCTTGCAGGAAATGGGGTCTTCGTGCTGAAACAGAGAGCCCCATGCGCTGGTACCGACGCAGAAAGCAAAGGTTGGCAGCCGTCCGGGCTGCGCGTCTGCTTGTCGCCCTCGACACGCTCTCGGGCGCGCGCCGTCCGCGCCGGTCGGACCGTGCGTCGCTGGGCCCGGCGCGCTAGTCGCGGTCGGCCTAGAGCCCGCCGATGCCGTGGTGGTATGCGGTCGCGGAGCGCGACCACGACATCCAGAACCCGACGAGCCCCGAGAAGATCCAGTTGCTCGGCGAGCGCCTGCGCTTGACAACGGCCTCGCACGTCCTCGACATCGCCTGCGGCAAAGGTGCCCCGGCCGTATTGCTGGCATCGACGTTCGGCTGCCGGATCACAGGCGTCGAGCGCTCAGCCGAGTTCGCGGCTGATGCTCGCGCTCGCGTTGCAACAGCCGGCCTGAACGAGCGCATCGAGATCGTCGAGCAAGACGCGGCTGCTTTCGAGCTCGAGCCCGAGCGCTACGACGTCGCCATGTGCCTCGGCGCGAGCTTCATCTGGGGCGGCCTGGACGGCACGCTGTCCGCCCTGACCCCCGCGGCCAGGCACGGCGGCCACGTCGTCGTCGGCGAGCCGTACTGGCGCCGCCGGCCGCTGCCGGACGGAATCGACGACGGCGGTTACGTCGCTCTCGCCGAGACCTCCGCGCGCTTCGCCGCTGCGGGGCTCCGACTGCACACGCTCATCGACGCCTCGCAGGACGACTGGGACCGCTACGAGACGCTCCACTGGCGCGCGCTCGAGGAGTGGCTCGAGGAGCATCCCGATGACCCCGACGCCGCGGAGTTCCGCCGGCGGCACGCGCAGTACCGCGACGAGTACCTCGGCTGGCAGCGAGAGTTGCTCGGGTGGGCGATCTTCGGGGCCGGTCGGCCCTAGAGGCCTGATGTGGGTTCGTGGTGCGTGCGGGGAGGGCTTGCGCCAAGCAGCGTGCACAGCTCGACGCTCGCCAATACTTGATCGTATTGGCGAGTGGCGAGCTGGGCGCGATGCGACGAGCGCAGGCCCCCATCCGTGCGTGCCGGGAACCCGCATTAGGCCTCTAGGCTGCGCGGAGCAGGGCCGGCTCCGCGAGGAGCGCGCGGAACGTCTCCGACTCGAGCGGATGCCGTCTCGGACCGCCTTGCTCCACCTCGAGCTCGTCGAAGATCCTTTGCGCGTGGGGCGTCCGCCGCTCCGCCTGCCACTGGGCGCGCAGCCACTCGTAGACCTCGTCGAATCGGTCGTCCGCATCGAACACGTGCCGGACGACGAGTTGAGGCGCCACCGTTCCGTTCCAGTGGTTCTCCTGCAGGCGAAACGCAACGTCGTAACGCCCCTGACGCCGGTACCGGTCGACCTTCGTACCCTGTCCGAACGCAATCGCGCCGCCGGCATCGTGGCCGCCGCGATGGACGCGGAAACGGAGGTGCTTGCCGTCGCCGACGGTCGCCAGGTCGCCCAGCTCGCAACCCGGTGCCAGCAAGGTCACGTCGGGATTGCCAAGGCCGAAGGGCGCCAGGCGGCCGAGCTCCTCGCACAGATCGAGCGTGAGGCGAGCGCCGCGCGGGAGCACGGCGTCGACGATTGTGGTCGGCGTTAGCTCCTCCTGTGGGAGCGTCAGCTCGGCGCGCGCTGCGAATGCCTCGGCGAATGACTCGACCAGGTCGGGCCGGATCGAAAGCCCGGCCGCGGCGCGGTGCCCGCCGAAGCGTTCCAGGAAGCCGGCGCACGAGCCGAGCGCCGCATGCAGGTCGAACGTGGGAATGGAACGACCCGAGCCTTTCCAGAGGCCGTCCGTCCCGGCGATCAGCACGACCGGCCTGTGGTAGCGCTCGACGAGGCGCGACGCGACGATGCCGATCACGCCCTCGTGCCACTCCTCGCCCCACACGACGTACGCGCGGCGGCGACGCTTCGCCTCGGACCAGTCCTCCACCGCAGCGATCGCCGCGCGCAGAATCTTGTCCTCGACCGCCTGACGATCGCGGTTGAGGTCTTCGAGCCTGTTGGCGAGATCGCGCGCTTCGTCGGCGTCCGTCGTCAGCAGCAGCTCGAGCGCCGCCCGCGGATGGCCGAGCCGACCGGCTGCGTTGATCCGCGGTGCGAGGCGGAAGCCGACATTTCCCGAGTCGACCGTCGCAGGGTCGACACCTGCCACCTTCATCAGCGCGCGGAGCCCGGGTTTCTGCGTCCGAGCGAGCGCGCGCAACCCGGCGATCGCGAGCGATCGGTTCTCGCCGACGAGGGGGACGACATCCGCGATCGTGGCGAGCGCGACGAGATCGAGATGGCGGCGGAGCACTTCGGAGTCGGCTCCGAGCAGCGCCTGCCCGAGCTTGTAGACGACACCGGTGCCGCAAAGATCCGGGAACGGATAATCCGATGTTCTGGTGGCGACGATCGGACAGTCCGGCAGCCGGTCCGCCGGCCGGTGGTGGTCCGTGACGACGACGTCGAGCCCGAGCGCGCGCGCCTGCTCCACCTCGTCGACCGCCGTGATGCCGCAGTCGACGGTGACGATAAGCCCACATCCTTCGTCGGCGAGGCGCTCCAGCGTCTGGCCGCTGACGCCGTAGCCCTCGTCGAACCTGCTCGGCAGATGCCACTCGACATCGGCGCCGAGCTCACGCATAACGAGCGCCGCGAGCACCGTCGCGCAGATCCCGTCGACGTCGTAGTCCCCGTGCACGCAGATGCGCCTGCCTGCGTCGACCGCGGCACGTATGCGCTCTACGGCGGCCGTCATGTCCCCGAGCAGAAACGGGTCGTGAAGGGGCTGCTCGCCCGCAATGAACCTGCGCGCTTCGTCGGGGTTGCCGTAGCCGCGCCGGACGAGCACGCTTGCCGTGATCTCGTTGAGGCCGAGCTCCTTTGCCAGGGCGCTCGCCTGCCGGTGCGGGCACGGACGAATCGTCCAGATGCCCTCAGACATGCACGACTACCGTACGAGGGGTGTCGGACGGCACCGACCTCCGCGGCGAGTTTCTTCTCGACGCGAGTGTGACGTTTCTGAATCACGGGTCGTACGGCGCGTGCCCGCGCGCAGTCTTCGCGCGCTACCAGGAATGGCAGCTCGAGCTCGAGCGGCAGCCGGTGCTGTTCCTCAGCCGGCGCATCGAGCGCTTGCTCGCAGACGCTCGTGCTGCTCTCGGCGAATTCGTCGGCGCCGATCCGGACGACCTCGTGTTCGTCCCCAATGCAACTGCAGGCGTGAACATCGCAGCGTGGCCGAGCGGTCTCACGCCAGGGGACGAGGTGCTGACGACGAACCTGGAGTACGGAGCGCTCGACCTCACGTGGGAGCACGTCTGCGGAGATTTCGGCGCACGCTATGTCCGAACGCCGGTCGAGCTCCCGGTCCGCAGCGCCGACGACATCGTCGACGCCGTCTGGGAAGGAGTCGGGCCGCGAACGCGTGTGCTCTTTCTGAGCCATCACACATCGTCGACCGCGATGACGCTGCCCGTGGCCGAGCTCTGCCGGCGCGCACGCGAGCGCGGCATCCGCACGGTCATCGACGGAGCGCACGTTCCCGGACACATCCCACTGGACATTCGTGCGCTCGATCCCGACTACTACTCCGGAAACTGTCACAAATGGTTGTGCGCTCCGAAGGGCGCCGGCTTCCTCTATGTACGCCGTGAGCTGCAACAGGACACGCACCCGCTGCTCTTCAGCTGGGGCTACGAGGGAGACGACCCGACCTTCGTAGAGCGCCACGAGAAACAGGGGACGCGCGACCCATCCGCGTACCTCACCGTGCCCACGGCGATCGAGTGGCAGCAGAAGCACGCCTGGGATGTGGTGCGCGCACGCTGCCACGAGCTGGCGCGCCGTGCCCGGAACGAGCTAGGTCTCGCGCCGCTCACTCCGGACGACGACGGGTACTACGGCCAGATGGTGACCCTGCGGCTACCGGACGGCACGCCCGAAGAGCTGCAGGAGCGTCTCTACGACGAGCACCGCATCGAGGTGCCGGTCTTCGAAAGACACGACGCCCGCTACATCCGCCCGTCGTTCCAGGGCTACAACGACGAGGGCGACCTAGAGCGCCTCAAGACGGCGTTGCACGAGCTGCTCTAAGAACGATCCGCCGGCGCGCCGGGCTTTGCCCGGTGCGGCCGTTGCGGCCGTCCGCTAGCACGTCCGCACTCGAATCATCATGGCGCCGAAGGCGCCGGATTCGAGTGCGCTCAGGCGGCAGTTGCGTACGCGAAGGGATGCTCGAAGACGTCGAGCGCCTTGTCGGGCGGCGCCGGAAGCTCGAAAACGACGCCCGAGCGGCTGTCCTCGACGGCTACCGTCAGCGCGTTGGTCTGACGGCTCCAGAGGAGCGAGACTTCGATCCCGTCTGCGGAGCGGTGATGAAGCTCTGTGGGGGCGGAAGTCGTCATGCCGATAGGTTCGAAGATGCGCGCTCGCGCCGCCACGGAGCGAACCCGAAAACAGTGGTACGGCTTGCCCCCCATTTCAGAGGGGAGGTCCCCTGACATCGCCGCCGCGCCGGGCTTCGCCCGGTGCGGCCGCTGCGGCCAACCGCTAGCGCGTCCGCACTCGAATCATCATGGCGCCGAAGGCGCCGGATTCGAGTGCGCCTACTCGCGCGGGAGGTCGATCCCCAGGAGCGTCAAACCCACGATCAGGAGGACGAACGCCGCCGCGCCGGCGATCAGCAGCCACGGGTGCCGGGTCTGCGACAGCGACTCCCAGGCCACCTTGCCCCAGAAGACGACCAGCCCGGCGAGCGCCGCCACGCCGAGGACGAGAACCGGGGCGAGCAGCACGGCTCGCTCGAACGAGAGGTCTGTGATCCAGACGGCCCCGAGCACGAGGCCCGTGATCGCGGCCGACGCGACGGCGAGGCGAATGCTCACGAGGCAAAGGCTATGCTCGGACCGTGCCGGAGGCGAACTACATCTCGGGCGATGACTACATCGTCGAGTTCCTCGGGTATCGCTTCGGCTTCAACTCGTCCGACTTCGAGCAGCGCGTCACCGCCGCCGCCGTCAAGCTCGGGCTCGTCCAGGACAACGAGCTGGACGACGACGAGACGGCCGACCTCGTCGAGCTGGTCGAGCGCGACTGGATCGACGAGCCGCGGAGTGGGCTCGGGCGATACCTCGTCCGCCACTGGGAGCGGTTGTCACTCGTCTCGGGCGAGTCGCTCGTCTACTGGCTGAAGAAGCTCGTCTTCCGCGGCGCGTGGCTCGACCACCGTGTGAAGGAGGGCATGCTCGAGGTGTCCTGGGACGAGCAAAGCGGGGATTTCGGCTACCGCGATCCGAACGGCGACCGCGCGCTGCTCGAGCTCGCCCCCGTACCCTCGTGGCACGAGCTGCAGTTCAGGCGTTGATCCGGGCCGGCCTGATCGCCGCGTATCTGGCCGCGCTACTTGCGGTCGACACGCAGGTCGATCTTCACGGCCAGCTCCTGCTCGGAGGGCTCACGTGGGTTGCCCTGGTCGTCGCAGCGAAGCCGCTCGGCACGGAGAGGCGGGCGCAGGTGGCGGTCGTCATCTGTGCGGCGACGGTCGCCGAGGTGACCGGATCGATCCTGTGGGGCGTCTACTCGTACCGCCTACACAACCTGCCGACGTTCGTTCCGCCGGCGCACGGGCTCGTCTTCATGGCGGGGCTTGCGCTGAGCCAGTCGCTCCGGCGTCAGGCGCGCCTGCTCGTCGTGGCAGCGGCAACGATCGCGTCGCTCTGGGCCGTGCTGGGGCTGACGTTCCTCCCAAGGACCGATGCCGCAGGCGCACTCGGCGTTCCGCTCCTGCTGGCCTTCCTCTGGCGGTCGCGCGCGCGTGCCGCATATGCGGGCGTCTTCCTCGTCGTGGCTGCCCTCGAGCTCTACGGCACCGCGATCGGCACCTGGCGCTGGGCGGAACAGCTCCCCGGGCTCGGGCTCCCCGACGGGAACCCGCCGAGCGGCGTCGCGTCGGGTTACGTCTGGTTCGACGTGATGGCGCTCCTGCTGGCGCCGTACCTGCTGAGAACGGCGCAGAGCGCGAGACGCCGCCGTCTGCGGTGGCACGCTGAGCCTCCGCAGGTTCCGCTTCGCGCGGACTAAAGCAAGCCTGAACCCCCCGAAGGGGGGACTGCAAAGGCCGTTAAGGGGGACGTTTCGAGGACGCGGCTGAGGCATCCTGAAGCGCGTAACACCCGTCCTCAAGCTCTGCTGCGGGCAGAGCGGAGGCCCGAGGTGACTCGCGGCCCGGGGACAACTCAGGGTCGGGATCTATGCGGCGGATCCCGGCCCTACAAACGTGGGGGGGGGGGGGGGGGGGGGGGGGGGGGGGGGGGGGGGGGGGGGGGGGGGGGGGGGGGGGGGGGGGGGGGGGGGGGG
>JBKPMS010000102.1:0-10840 GCA_046732275.1 Actinomycetota bacterium
GGCCGACCTCGTCGACCGCTGCTGTGACCTGGCGGCGCGGATGGCCGCCGGACTGGCTCAGGCCGACGGCGTCGAGGTGCTCAACGAGGTGGTGCTCAACCAGGTGCTCGTCCGCTTCGACGATGACGACGCCGTCACCGATGCGGTGATCGACGGCGTCCAGCGCGACGGGACGTGCTGGCTGAGCGGGAGCACCTTCAGAGGCCGGCGCGTCATGCGGATCTCGATCGTCGGCTGGCAGACCAGCGAGCGCGACGCCGACCTCTCGGTCGCCGCCATCCTCGCCGCCATGCGGGACGCTCGGAAGACCGGCTAGCCCGCTGGACGCTTCGACGACGGCCAAAGGCCCGCCGCGAAGCCGCTCAAGGCCGTCAAGGGTGAGGTCGAGCCCTCACACAGACTCGTGTAATGAGGCCGCAAGAGGTGCGGGTCGAAGACCCTGGGGGTCATGACCGCGCGGCGCGGGCTCCAACTCGGGCTCCAAACTGAGCGAAAGTAGGAGCCTCCGAGAGCCTCGTAATCCTTGCTGTAAAGCGGTGTGTAACCCACCAGTCCTGGCTGGCCAAGGTCGAGGGCCTCGTGCGCCGTATGGCCCGTGGACGTCGATTCTTCTCGGGCGCATCTCGGAAGTTCTTGCAGCCGGAGCGCTTTCCGTTCGATGAGCAGCGGTCCCCGGGTGCGTGGGGCGCGTGACGTCCTCACCACCTGCCCCTGGCGGTGGGCAAGTGCGCCTGATCTAGGCGCGCGAGCCGGGCCCCACCTAGAGGCCGGGCGGGATACGGGAGGTCCACCGGCCGCATCGACGGGGACGCTGACACACTGCAGGACGTGGACGATGCTCGGGCGCGACAACTGATCCGCTATGGGGGGTCGTTCTTCGACGAGCTGATCGTCCGGGCCAGTGGCTCGTTCGTGGAGACGGCAGGGGGAAGGCGGATCCTGGACTTCACCGCCGGCCAGATATGCGCCACGCTGGGGCACAATCATCCTCGCGTGGGTGCAGCGATTCGGCAGGCACTCGACGAGGTCGTCCATTTGAACTCGTGGATGCTCTCGCCGCCGGTGCTGGGGCTCACCGACGCGCTGCTCGCCACGGTGCCGGCGCCGCTCGAGCGCGCGATGTTCCTCTCGACTGGCGGCGAGTCCGTTGAGGTTGCGGTGCGCATGGCGAAGTTGAGCACGGGTCGGTTCGAAGTGAGCTCGCTGACGCGCAGCTGGCACGGCCTTACCGGTGGTGCTGCCGCGTTGACGCTGGCGGCCGGCCGCCGCGGCTATGGCCCCGTGCTCCCGGGGACGTTCGCTTTGCCGGCGCCATACGCGTATCGCTGTCCGGTCCGGCACTGTGATGGCGACTGCGACTGCACGTGCCTCGAAGCCGGCTTCGATCTCTTCGATCAAGCGTCCGTGGGTTCGCCGGCGGCGGTGGTCGCGGAGCCCGTGCTCTCGGCGGGAGGGGTGATCGTCCCGCCGCCCGGGTATTTCGCACGCCTGGCCGAGGTCTGCGAGGCACGCGGCATGTTGTTGGTGTTCGACGAGTGCCAGACCGGCCTTGGTCGGCTGGGAGCGATGTATGGGTTCGAGATCTACGGCGTGGTCCCGGACTTCCTCGTGCTCTCCAAGACGCTCGGGGGCGGGATCCCGATTGGGGCTGTGGTGACGAGCGCGGCGATCGAGGCGAGCTGCCACGAACGGGACTTCGTCCATGTCACGTCCCACGTGTCGGATCCGCTGCCCGCCGCCGCGGCGCGGGCGGTGCTCGAGGTTGTGCGCGACGAGGATCTGCCGGGCCGTGCCCGGCGGGCGGGCGAGCGCCTGCTCGGTCACCTGCGGGAGCTGCAGCGCCGGCACGAGGCCGTGGGGGACGTACGCGGCATGGGGCTGATGTGGGGCGTCGAGCTGGTGGAGGACCGCGACAGCCGCCGCCCGGCCGAGCGGCTTGGCCTGGCGCTCAGTGAGGAGTGCGAGCGGCGCGGCCTGTCGATGAATCTCGTGCGGGGCGGCACGGGCGGGGCGGCCAATTGCTTGCGAATGGCGCCGCCGCTGACCATCAGCGACGACGAGATCGACCTGGCGGCCGACATCCTCGACGCTTCGCTCGCGACGCTCCAGGCCCCGGCGCCCCGCTGACACGGCCAGTCGTGCGCTCTACCGGCTGAGCTATCTCGGCGCCGCGCCGGTGCCGGTGCGGGATACCCGTAGCGGTCGGGCGTCTCGCGACGCGGACGCCCTCAGGACGGTGGGTTTAGGCACTCGCACCGATTGCGGTGCCTCAATCCCGTGCATGAACGCGCAGTTGCGGCCTGTTGCCTTTCTTGAACATGCCGAGGCAAGGACCCCAATTCCGCTCACGTTGCAGGGATCCTGCGACAGTTAGAGAGACGATGGCCCACGACTGAACATCGTGGTGTCCCAGTTCGAGTCCGGTCGCATTCAGCCCGCTGCGCGCCGGGTTGCGCTCATCGGGCACGCCCACCACGACTCACGACCGTCGAGCCTGGATCGGCGTGCGGCAGCGCCCACGACGAGCGCCAGGTGCACGCCATGTGGTCACCGATCAACCCGAAGAACATGTACCTGGACCGCGCGCCGTACACGCGCGACGAGTACCGCGAGAACGTGATCGAGGCGCAGATTCGTGAGCTCCAGCAGCGCGGGCACCTACGCGCCGCCGCCCGAGTAGGGCGGGCAGCGCAGGGCCAAGAGCCACCCGCGCCACCGCGCCCGGAGTCGGTGCGCAGACGTTCCGCCCGCGCTCGCGTCCTAACGCGCGCACGCACCCGTCGATCATTCCCCGGCCCCAGCCGTGGCGATGCCCCAGCGGGATCGGAACCGATTGACCCGCTCAACGGCGACGCGCTACGGTCGTCGGCAAACGCGTCGAGAGGGGGATCCATGACCGAGAGCGCAGCGAAGGCACAGGACCTCGACCAAAGCTGGGTCGCCGAGTTCGCCCAGCGTTGGGGCGCCGCGTGGAATTCGCACGAACCCGAGCGGGTGTTCGAGCTGATGACCGAGGACATCGTCTACGACGATTCGGCGTGGCCGACGACGATGCGCGGCCACGACGACGTCCGCACGTTCCTGGACTCCATCTGGCGCGCGTTCCCCGACCTGGCGTTCGAGTGGGTCGACGGGCCCTACATCGAGCCCGGCCAGCCCAAGGCGGCCTTCTACTGGAAGGGCAGCGCGACGCACACCGGACCGCTCGAACCGCCGGGGTTTGCGCCGACCGGCAAACGCATCGACTTCGAAGGAGCCGACTTCCACGAGTACCGGGATGGCCGCGTCTGCCGGCTGCGGATCGTGTTCGACATGGTGGACGTGGGCCGCCAGCTCGGAACCCTCCCGAAGGCTGGCTCCCCAGTGGAGAAGGCGGGCGCCTCCGCCCAGCGGCTCGCGATGAGCGTCCAAGAGCGGCTGCGCCGCTGACGTCGGTCCGGACCTCGTTTAGCTCGGACGCGCACGGGAACCTGCACTGATGCCGGCGCACGGCCGGCGCGCACGAGGAGATGTGTCATGGCGACCGAGCTGACGCCGATCAAGGTCGTGCCGCACTTCATGCGGCTGCACGAGTGGATCGCCCTCGAGGGCGGCTACTACCAGGACGAGGGGCTGGAGCCGGTGCTGATGGCCGGGGTGATGCACTCGGTCTCCGGCCACCGCGGAGACGGCTACGGGAGGCGTCCGCAGGACCTTCCCTTCGTCGAGGAGATGGAGGACCTGGCGAACTCAGCCTGTGCCTGGGGCTCCGTGTGCAATGCCGGCGCCGGAATGGGGAGGTTCGTCTCCGACCTCTACGGGGTCGGGCGCTTCTCGATCTTCACCCGCGACGACAGCCCGCATCAGCGCCTGACCGATTTGCGCGATGTGCCGGTTGGCGTGGGGCTGCGGGCAGGGAGCCACTTCACGACGCTCCAGACGCTCGAGCAGGTGCTGCCGAAGGAGCACATCAAGGTGGAGCACACCGGCGGCCCCGGACGGCGACTCGTCGCGCTGATGGACGGCGAAGTGGACGCGGCGACGCTCCTCGACCCGGAAATCCCGATCGCCGAAGCGAGGGGCCTGCGCCGGCTGGCCGAGGGCGAGTTCCGCACGTTGTTCTGGGTGTCGGCGTCGATCGATCCCGAAACGCTCGGCCGCTACTTCCGGGTATTGAGACGAGCCGACGAGGACCTGCGCGCCTCGCCCGAGCAGCACGTACACCTGTGGGAGCGCAACGTCCCGCCCGAGCTTCACGGCGACTACGACTACTCGCGGTTCGGGCTCGGTGAGCTGCTGTTCTTCGAGCCGTTCGACGAGGACATGCTCAACGAGGCGGTCCGCTTCGCCGAGCGCTGGGAGCTGGGGGAGAACCTGCGCGAGCAGCGCTACGAGAACCTGGTCGCGCCGGTCACGATCTAGCGACGCGCTGACGCGAACCGCGGCCCGCGTCCCCGAGCCTCATAGGATCCCCATCTGGCGCTGATACGGCCGTCTGAGCGCACGGCCGCCTCGCGCCGCACCTAGGCTGGGTCGATTGAAGTCGAGACCCATACGTTCGACGACGACGGGCGCGTCCCAACTCGCCGCTGCCGTCCTCATTTACCACGGCGTGGACGCCGTGCGCGACCCGGCGGCGTGCGAGGCGCTGTTCGCCGACAACGGGTGGGAAGGTGCCTGTCGCGATGGGATCTTCTCCTTCCACCACTTCCACTCCACCGCGGACGAGGTGCTGGAGATCGTGCGCGGCAACGCCCGCGTAACCCTAGGTGGCCCGCGTGGCCAGACCTTCGCTGTGCGCGCGGGCGACGTGATGGTCCTCCCTGCTGGCACCGGCGACTGCAACGCCGGCGCCAGCGACGACCTGCTGGTGGTCGGCGCCTATCCGGAGGGGATGGAGTGGGATATCGGCCACGGCGACCCGGCCGCGCGCGACGAGGTGCTCGCGAACATCCGCGCCGTCCCCCTCCCCCGGTGCGCCCGTCGAGGGGCGGCGGGTTGGAATCCAGCCGAGCGCTGAGATGGTCGGCGAGCCGCCCGCGGAGGGCGACGGTCCGTCGACCGGCGGGTCAGTCGGCCGGCGCGGGTGCGGGTGCGGGTCGAGTGTCCGAGACCTCGAAGCGGCGGCAACCGCTCCCAGCAGCAGACCGCCAGGCGCAGGGGGCGGCCAGAGGCGCTTGCGCGGCGATGTCTCGGTCGAGCGAGGCGGTTCGCTCACCCGGGCCCGAAGCGGACCCCACTGATGCGGGAACGGACCGCTGCCCAGCGCGCAGCGCGTACACGGGCGCCGGCCCGGGGAGGCGGATGCGCTCGTCCCCGCTGGCCGCCGGCGCGGGCCTGGTAAGGGGCCGGCGCTTGGCATTCGACTGGACGAGCGTGCGCCGCAGGAGCGTGTAGGCGATCAGGCCACCCACCGACGGCACCCACAGGGCGATCGCGTGGTAGACCAGCACCGCGGCGGCCGCCGAGGCGAGCGGCATCCCGTACAGGACGAGCGCGGCGGCCAGGCCGCCGTCGAGCACGCCGAGGCCGCCGGGGATCGGCATCCAGGTGGCCAGGTAGCCCGCGAGGTAGGCGACCACGAGCGCGCCGATCGCGGGCGAGTAGCCGAGCCCGCGCAGCGAGGCCCAGAGCACGGCGATGTCGAAGCCGAGGTAGCCGAGCGCTGCGCCCACACGCCAGCTCGGCCGCGTGGCGGCGCTCTTGGCCTCGCGGATCCCAGCCGCCAGCTCGGCCAGCCAGCCGCGCCGTCTGCCGCCGCGCCCAGGCGCGACTCGCGCCGCCGCGAGCGCGACGGCGATCGCCCCAAGCCCGACGGCGATCGGCACCGCCGTGCGCAGGAAGTCATGCGGTCCACCGCCGATGCCGCTGGCCAGCATTGCGCCCCCGGCGGCCAGCGCCGCCACGTTGACCGCGCTCGTAAGGAAGAACAGCGCACTGCTGCGGCGAACGATCCGCCCTGACGACTGGCCCGCGAGATTCATCAGCCACCCGCCGGCGGCGAGGCTCGTCACCCCCCCGCCCGGAAGCAGCGCGCCCGAGGCCATCTCGGTCCAGGCAATGCGCCGCGCCACCGCGGGAGCAACGGTGTCAAAGAAGAAGCGGAACACCGCCACGAAAGCCAGGCACGAGAGCAACTCGAGCACCAGCGCCGCCACCACCCACCCCGCTTGCATGTCGCCAAGGCGGTCGAAGACCTCGTCGAGCGACGGCACGGTAACCAGCAGCGCCACCATCAGGATCACGAGCATGGCCGCGGTCGCAAAGCGCCGCCGCGCGAGGAACCGCACGTCAACCCGCCGAAGGGCGAACTCGGCGAACTCTGGGTGCTGGCTTTGGATCTGCATGGCTCACCCAGATAGACCGGCGAGGCAAGCCGAGCTCATCGGCATGAGCTCCGCGCCACTTCGGTTTCAGGGTCTACTGCCATGACGCCACGAGATGGAGAGACGTGACAGATGGACGAGCGCGCCTGGGCTGACGGAGCGTTCCGAGGATCACCGGACCCGTCTGCACGCGGTCGCCTACCGGCCGACTCGTCTGCGCGCAAGTCGCCTACCGGGTGCTCGGGTCGCTGATGGCGGCCGACGACGCGGTCCAAGGAGCATGGCTGCGGCTCAGCCGCCCAGACGCGAGCCAGAGCGAGAACCTCGCCGGATGGCTGACGACGATGGTGGCGGACGGCATGCCTTGATCTCGCGCTCCCGAGGCCACGCCCGTGCGTCGCCCGGACGAAGCAGGCGCGTGCCGAGCGGTCGACCACACGCTCAGAGCTCGTCTCGAGCGCAAGAGGGCTGACCGAGGTCCTGCCCGTTGGCGCGCGGCGCTGAGATGGACGCCTGACGGCGCCGACATCGACACACGACCGGCCCTACCTCTGCGGCATTCTGTTGGGGTGGGGCGCGGCGACCAAGCGTACCCGGCCTTGCTCCTAGTTCCCCTGTTCTTGGTGTGTGTTCGGCAGTCGGCGGTGCTCTGCGCAGGTTGCAGGCGCTGGAGAAGCTCGTGCCCGACCCCTGCTTGCCCCGTATACGGTTGTCCTCGCCGAAGTGCGCGAAGTGCGATGCGACGACGGCGTGGCGGCCGGCGCGGCACGGCGCAGCCCGGGCTGGTGGTGGAGCTGGTCGACCCTGCACAGAGGTGGGCAGGCACGCCAGCGATCTTCCGAGGAGCGCCAGCGCGTGCTGTGCGCGGTCGCGCGGAGGTCGCCGGAGGGTTGGATTGCGGTAGGACGGCCGGTAATCGCGGAGTGCGCAGGCTCGCGTCGCGCCGCCCGAGGTCACGCGGGTAGTGCGTTGACTATGCGGATTCTGCTGGAGGGCCGGCCCGGATCCGGCAAGAGCACGATCGTACGACGCCTGGCCGACGCGCTCGGCGAGGATGGCATCCCCGTGACCGGGTTGGTCACGGACGAGATCCGCAACCGCGGCGGTCGTCTCGGCTTCGCTATCGAGCGCTTGGGAGGCGAGCGCGGAGTGCTCGCCCATGTCGACCTCCCGGGCCCACCGCGCGTCGGGCGGTATGGCGTCGACCTCTCGGCGTTCGAGCGGCTGGCGATCCCCGCGCTGGAGGAGGCCACCGAGGGCGAGGTCGCGATCATCGATGAGCTTGGGAAGATGGAGCTTGCGTCGCAGTCGTTCCGGGACGCGGTCTGCGGCCTGCTCGATCGGCCGGTGCCAGTCGTGGCGACCGTGCAAACCGCCCGGCACCCCTTCACCGACGCGCTCAAGCGCCGACCCGACATCGAGACCTTGCGCGTGACGACCGCCATTCGGGACGAGCTCCCGCAGTTGCTCGCGGCGGCGCTCGGGAGTAGTCGATGAAACGGCTCTACCTGTTGCGCCACGGGAAATCGAGCTGGAAGGACACCGGCCCGCGCGACCACGACCGCCCCCTGGCCGCGCGCGGGCGGCGAGCAGCAGAGGCGATCGCTCGCCACGTGCGCGACTACGACCTCGAGCCGGAGCTCGTCCTGTGCTCGACGGCGCGACGCGCGCGCGAGACGCTCGATCGCATCCAGTCCGCACTCGGCGCGCCCACCGTCGAGCTGGAGGACGACCTCTACGCCGCGAGCGCGGACGCGCTGCTTCAGCGGCTTCGACGCGTGCCGGACACGCTCGCGTCGGTGATGCTGATCGGCCACAACCCCGGCCTACAGGAGCTCGCGCTGGACCTGGCCCGTCCGGCGCCCGCGCTGAGCGAGCTCGCGAGGAAGTTCCCCACAGCCGCGCTCGCAACGCTTGAGTTTCGGGCCTCGACCTGGCAGGAGCTCGACCACGAAACGGGCGAGATCGTGGCGCTGGTCCGGCCGCGCGACCTCGGTTAGGACGGCGTCGGCGACAAGCCGTTGCTCGACGAGGCCTCGTAGCGATCACCGCCCGCTGGCGGTGGATCGGCCCGCTCGCGGCGCGTGCCCCAACGCCCGAAGGAGGCCGACGATGGCCCGCCGCGTCAAGCCGCTCTCCGACGAAACTATGCGCCCGGTTTCGCTCGGTTTCTCCGGTTGTGAGCCCGGCCTACCACTACCGCAAGATCACCTGATCGCGGTATGGGGCATTGCGCGAGGGTGACGTCGACTTGTCGGGGCCGTTGATCGACCGCGACTCGTTCGCTTCGCTGACCCTCCGGCACCCGCTGATCGTGACCGCTGCGTTTGCGCTGCTGGCGGGCGTCGCCTGGTATTCAACCCCAGCGCACCGGCACCGCCGGCGGCTTGCGGAAGACCAGCCCGCGGGGCGCGACGGGCTGCTCGGGGTCGAGCCGCAGGCCGGGCAGGCGGTCGAGGAGGCGCTCGATCGCGATCCGCGCTTCGAGCCGCGCGAGGTGCGTACCGATGCACACGTGCACGCCGCGCGCGAACGCGAGGTGGCGTCCGGCGTTCCGGCGGCGGACGTCGAAGCGCTCGGGCTTGACGAAGATGGCCGGGTCGCGATTGGCTGCGGCGATCGAGACGCGAACGAGGTCGCCGCCCCCGATCGCCGCGTCGGCGACGCGCACGTCGCGTGTGGCGTAGCGGTCGACGACCGCCGCGGCGGGCTCGAACCGCAGCGACTCCTCGATCGCGTTCGGCAGCGCGGCCCGGTCGGCGCGCACGACGGCGAGCTGATCTGGGTGGGCCAGCAGGTGCAGGACGGCGTTGGCGATCATTCCCTCGGTGGTCTCGATGCCGCCGAACAGGAGAACGGCGGCGTTCGAGGCGACCGCCTCGCCCGTGAGCTCGCCGGACGCGCGGGCGGCCGCCAGCAGTGAGTCGCGAGGGCCGCGGTCGAGCGCTTCGAGGACGCGCTCGCGCAGCCGTGCGGCGGCCGCGGTGCCCGTGGACGCGGCGGGCTTGCCGGCGGAGATTGCGCTCACGCTGGCGACGATGGCGTCGTACCACCGCAGGATCGTGCCGGTCTCGAGGTGCTCGAGGCCGAGCGCGGACGCCACCACCGCCGCGGCGAGCGGGCCGGCGTAGTCGCGGCGAAGCTCGGCCCGACCGTCACCCGTCGCGTCGAGGAGCCGGTCCGCCTCCGCTTCGACGAGCGCCGCGAAGCGCTCGTGGACGGCGGCGCGCCCGAAGGGGCGGACGAAGGGGTGGCGGTGACGCGCGTGCTCGAGCCCGTCACTCGTAAGCATGCTTCGGCCGACCAGCCGGCCGGTCGAGAAGCGCGGATCGTCGACGGTGAACGTCGGCGCGTCGCGCAGGACCCGCAGCGCGAGGTCGTGGCGTGTGACGAGCCAGCCGTCCAGGGCGGGCAGCCACGAGACGGGCTCGCGCTCGCGGAGCTGCGCAAGGCGAGGATGCGGATCCGCCGTCAGCTCGGCGACGGTGACGGCGGCGCCGATGGGGTGGAGCGCCGTACGGATCGGGGCCATCGTAGTGCGACAATCCGTGGCGGGCGATGGCCGCAGCTCCGACGCGCGTGCTGGTCGTGGCGCACCGGACCGCGGCGACCCCGCGCTGCTGAACGATGTGCGCGCTCGTGCCCAAACGGTCTGCCTGCGCCCTCACCCCGCTCGTTCCCGGGCGCTGCTGGGACCGGGACACCGAGGAGGCGGCGGCCACGCTCGATCTGGCGATCCCGCTCCTCGAGGAGGCCGCGGGCGGGCACGTTGAGGGGCTCGTCGGCGACCGCGATCCGTTCATCGCCATGCAGCAGACGCTCATCCGCGGAAGCTACGACGAGATCATCATCTCGACGCTTCCGGCGCGCGTTTCGCGGTGGCTGCGCCGCGACCTTCCGCACCGGGTCGCGGCACTCGGCCTGCCGGTCACCGTGGTCACCGCGAAGGGACCGGAGCGAACCTCCGCCCCGGTCGCCGGCCGCTGATCTCAGCAGGGCGGCTCGGTGGACGGCCGCCGGTTCAGGCGATCACGGTCAGCTGGGCGCCGGGCCGCGCCCCGACAACGACAGCAGCGGCGGCGCGAGGTCCGGATGCACCCTCACGGCAACCCGGGCGGCGAGGCGCTGTAACTGCCTCTCGGGCGGGGAGCTCGGTCGTCGGCTTGCCTGCTCGGGGCGGGATGCGCTAAGAGGTGGAGATGACCCCCGTCTCGCATCAGACCGTCCGGCTTGCGCGCGGCCGGCACGCCTCGCGCCACGCCGGCGTGTGCGTGATGGAGCTCGCCTCGATGCTCGCGGGCGAGCCGTTCAGCGACCGCGCTGGCTCGATCTCGCCCACCATCGGAGCCTTCCTGCGCACCTACAACGACGGACTCGACGACGTCCGGCGCCAGGACCTCTACCCGGTGGCCGCGGCCATCGTCGGCACGGCGGCGCGCCGCGCGGCGGAGCGCGAGCGGATCAGCCGCTGCCTGGCGTTCGCCCGTGAGCAGGGCGCGGGCTTGCCGGGCCGGCGAGCGGCCCTGGGCCTGGCG
>JBKPMS010000103.1:0-15546 GCA_046732275.1 Actinomycetota bacterium
CTGCTCGTCGATGTGCGGCTCGAGCGCGCCGTAGTCGTACGGCAGGGGTGGGACCTCGTAGGGCATGTGTGGCTCCTTGGTCGCTTCTGGAGCGAGGATATGCTCCGCGCGCCGATTCAGTCGAGGCAAACGAGAGGGGAAAGAGATGTCGTCGCTCGCGTTCAGGTTCGAGGAGATCACGGCCCGGGAGCTGAAGCCCGAGCTCTACGAGCTCGACGGCATCTCACGCGCCACGATCGAGGCGCACTACAAGCTGTACGAGGGCTACGTGAACAAGCGGAACGAGATCCTGCAGAAGCTCGACGGCGTGGACATCGAGAGCGCGAATCAGGTGTACTCCGACATCCGCGGGCTGAAGGTCGACCTCACGTTTGCGATCGGCGGCATCAAGAACCACGAGATCTATTTCGAGCATCTCGGCGGCGGCGGCGGCGACCCCTCGGGCCTGATCGGCGACCTGATCGAGCGTGACTTCGGCTCGCACCAGGACTGGCGCACGGACCTCAAGGCGACGGGGATGGCCGGCCGCGGCTGGGCGTGGACGGCATACGACTGGGACGAAGGCCGCCTCTTCAACTACGTCGGCGACGCCCAGAACTCGTATCCGATCTGGAACGCGACGCCGCTGATCGCGCTCGACGTCTACGAGCACGCGTACTTCCTCGACTACCAAACTGACCGCTCGTCGTACATCGACGCGTTCTTCGACAACCTGGACTGGTCGACGATCGACGACTGGGCGTCGAAGTACCAGATCCCGAAGTAGTCATGAAGTGACCACGGCGCTGCTCGTCGTCGGCGGCTACCTCCTCGGCTCGATGCCGTGGGGCTACTGGCTCGTCCATCTCGTCAAGGGCGACGACATCCGCCGGCACGGCAGCGGCAACATCGGCGGGACGAACGTCTGGCGCGTGTACGGGTGGCGGCTCGGCGTGCCCGTGATCGTGCTCGACACCCTGAAGGGATTCGTTCCTGCATTCGTCGGGGCGCTGGTCGTCTCCGACCTCGTCGGCGTTCTCGCGGGCGGAGCTGCGATGCTCGGCCACGGGCGGCCGCTCTTCCTTCGCTTTCAGCGCGGCGGGAAGATGGTCGCGACATGCGGCGGGGCCTTCCTCGGAGTTGCACCGCTCATCGGCGGAATCGGCGCCGCCGTCTGGATCGCCGTCTTCGTCCTCTTCCGCTACGCCTCGTTGGCGTCGATCGTCGCCGCCCTTTCGCTGCCGCTCGCCGCCGCGCTGCTGGACGAGTCGTGGCCGGTGATCGTCTTCGCCGGAGTCGCCGCCGTCGCCGTCGTCTTCCTGCACCGAGCGAACATCGCGCGGCTGCTCGCCGGCACCGAGAATCGCTTCAGGTTTCGGCGCGCCGTGGTGTCTAGGTAGCGAGCCACTCGCGCAGCTCGGTGTGGCGCTCCGCAGGGTCGCCTCCTTGCAGCTCGCGGCGTAGCTCGCCGACCGTGCCGTGGCGCTCGGCCAGGACTTCGTGCGAGTGGATCGTCTCGAAGTTCACCTGGCGCGACCGTAGGAAATCGTCGTCGTTGAGGTCGGCGTAGCGGCCGAGCGTCGACTGCAGTGCTATCCGCACCGAATCCTCGACGAAGCGGGGCTGTAGGTGCGCGTGCTCGACGACGAACAGCTCGTCCGGCCGCTTCAGGAGCTCGTAGATCGGCGAGCTCATCGAGCTCTCGACGATCGTGGCGAGTTGCTCCGCATTCAGCGTCTGGTCGGTTCCGACGTAGAGCGTGCCGCGGCCGCGCTGATTGTGGGTCGCGATCGGGACGAGCTCGAGGATCCGCTCGACGTCCGGCTCGTCGAATCCCGCCTCGAGCAGCCGTTCGGACGCCCGGCCGCGGACGAGCCCTTGCGCGCACGGGCAGGCGTTGATGCCGGTCGCCTCGACGCCGACGACTCTTCGGACACGGGTTTCCGACGCCGCCGCGATCCCGATGATCGAGATCATCTCCTGGGTGGCCAGGCGTGTCACGGGCGTTCGCCGCTGCAGCGGGTAATGGGCCGTGATCCGTACTTCGGCACGACCCGCCGCCTGCCGGGCGACGATGTGGCGCGCAATGTGCTCGGCGAGCTCCTCGACGAGGAACGCTTCCTCGATCACAACCTCGTCGATCGCCTCCTCGAAGAGCTCGGGGAAGCGCGACATGTGGACGCCCTTCTGCACCGGGTCGAGATCGACCGTGCAGTCGATCTCCGCCGAGATCAGCTTCTCGGCGCCGCCCCAACGGAGCCGGATCGCCTTCGAGACGCCCTGGACGCCTGCGCGCGAGAGGCCGAGGCGAACCTCCGGCGTCGAGGCCTGGAGATCGTCGACGAGGTTGCGTGGCTGTGCCATCGACGACAGGTTAGTGTCCGCCGCTCCCCATGGACCCCGACTCGAGCTTTCCGCGACTGGTGTCCCTCGCGGCGCACGATCTGCGCACGCCGCTTGCGACCATCCACGGCTTCGCCCAGACGCTCGTTCGGATGGAGGACCTCGGCGAGCCGAAGCAGCGTTACGTCGGGATGATCCGCGAGGCTGCTCGCCAGTTAACGGAGCTCCTCGACGAGATCGGTCTTGCGGCGCGGATCGAGGAGGGCCGCTACGAACCGAACTTGCAGCCGGTGGACACGGCCGAGCTGGCCCGCGGCGCGGCCGCGGAGCTCGGGGAAGAGCGGGTCGTCGTGATGGGTGAGGGGCGCGAGGTCGAGGTCGACGTCGAGGCGACGCGGCGGGGCGTGGCGGCGCTCGCGCAAGCAGCGTTGCGGCACGGCGGCCTCGAGCAGGTCGAAGTGCGGGTCGCCGGGGCGACGCTCGCGATCTCGCCGGTGACGGCATCGTCGGGACCGGTCCTGCTCGGGGAGGACCTGCGGGATCTCGGCTCGGCCGTTGCCGTCCGTCTCATCCGGGCGCTGGGCGGCAGCGTCGAGCTCGACGGCGACAGCCTCATCGTCCGTTTCGCGGAGTGACGCGCGCGGCGCAGGTCAGCCTGCTTCGCTGGCTCCGTCGTCAGCTGCAGCAGCCCACGCCGACGCGCGAGCACCTCGAGGCGGCTGTGGAGAACGACGACCCGGCCGAGGTACGTCGGCTCCTGGCGGATGTGCCGTTCACCGCCGAGCAGCGCCGGCACGTCGAGGGATTGCTGGATGCCTGGGAGCAGGGCCGGCCGGGCTAGGTCGAAGCGCCGCGCTCGAGCAGCAGCTGCTCCACGCGCTCGTCGCCGTTCTGCCGCGCTGCGTCGATCGCCCGGAACCCGCCGCCCTGGGGCAGGTTCGGGTCGGCGCCGTAGTCGAGTGCGAGCTTCACCAGCTCGTACCGCGTCGCCTCGTCCTTGGCTTCCGATGCAGCGCCGGCGTGGATCGCGGCGGTCTGAATTCGGTCGTTCCGCGAGAGTGCGTTGACGTCGGCGCCTCGCTTCAGCAGAAGGCGGGCAGCGTCGACGTGGCCGAAGAAGCACGCGAGGCCGAGCGGGTGGAAGCCGTCCGCGCCGAACGCGTTGGCGCGGGACGGATCTTCGTCCAGGAGCTCGCGCAGGCGATCGGTGCGGCCAAACGCCGCCGCCTCGAAGACGTCCAGGGAGGGGTCGGCGGCGAGCAGCTCGTCGACGCGTCCGCGGTCGCCGCGGTAGAGGGCCTCCAGAAGTTCGCTCATCGTCCTCTCTATTTAAACCGCCGTTTGGCTGCGGTCGCCGTAATAGGCCGCGCACCAGCGAAGCGTGTTGCCGTCCACCGCGGACGTGTCCCGCACCGGCCGACGCGACACCCTGGCGACACCGTCGCATAACCAAGCCAACGCGTTCTCGCCTGTGGATAACTCGTTACACCCTCAGCACGAAGTGCATGGCCTGAAGAGCCGCCTGCGCCACGGCCCTTCGGGCCGTGGCGGGGGACAGTCCCCAAACACGCGGCCGTAACGAAGAGGTCCGGTTCGACCGTGGCTAGCGGAGGAGGCGTGAGAGCCGGCGGTCCTTCAGGATCCGGCCGCCGGTTTGGCACTCCGGGCAGTAGTAGATCGTGTGCTCCTCGAAGTCGACGCGCGCGATCGGCGTGCCGCAGACGTAGCACGGCTCGCCGAGCTTGTCGTGCACCCGGTACGTCCGCTTGTCGTTCGCGCCGCGCTCGCGCAGCTCGAGGCCCCGGCTGAGCTCCGAGTCGACGGCATCCGCGAGGCGCTCGACCTCTTCCGTGCTCAGATCGCGCGTGAGCTCGTACGGTGAAAGCTGCGCGTGGTGGAGGATCTCGTTCGCCCATGCGCGTCCGATACCGGAGATCACGCGCTGGTCGCGAAGCATCGAGTGCAGCCGCCGTGACTCCTCCGAGCAGATCGCCGCGAGTCGGTCGGCGCCGAGGCCGAGCGCGTCCGGGCCGAGGTGCGCGAGCTCCTGTTCCGCTTCTTCGGGATTGAGCAGCCAGACGCCCGCACGCTTCTTTGCGCCGGCCTCCGTCAGGACGAGCTGCGAGCCGCCCTGGAAGACGAGCCGGAACGCCGGCGTCTTCGGGCCGCGCTCGCCGAACTGGAGGTACCTCAGACGTCCGGCCGTCATCAGGTGCACGAGGACGACGAGCTCACCGTCTTCCGTCGGGAAGAGCAGCCGTTTCGCCCGGCGCTCAGCGCCGGCGAGCCGCCGGCCTTCGAGCGCCGAGAGCGGCGGGTCGAATGTCTTCAGGGTCGCGACGTGGGCGGGCCCGGCCTTGACGATCGGGAACGCGGACACCGGGTCGTCGAGCGTCCGACGCCAGGCTTCGACCTCTGGTAGTTCAGGCACTTAGGCTCCGGGACATGGATCCGATCAGGGTATCCGTGCGCCGTGGGACGGTCGTCGAGGCGGTCCATCGCGTGCACGCGGTCGCCGTCCAGGACGGCGCCGTCATCGCCGAGGCGGGCGATCCCGCCGTCGTCGCCTTCATGCGCTCGTCCTCCAAGCCGCTCCAGGCCGTCCCGCTGGCGCGTGCGCGCGGAGACGTCGTCTACCGCGACCTCGCGATCGCCTCGGCCTCGCATCTCGCGGACGACGCGCAGCTCTCTGCGGTTCGGGGCCTCCTCGCGAAGGCGCCGGCCTCCGAAGACGAGCTCGAGTGCGGGGAGGAGGGCAACCCGCCGTCAAAGCTCAAGCACAACTGCTCCGGTAAACATGCCGGAATGCTGGCCCTTTGCCGCGCGAGGGGCTGGCGGAGCGAGGGCTACCGGCTCGAGGCACATCGCGTCCAGCGGGAGATGCTCGCCGTCCATGCCCAGGCCGCCGAGGTCGACGAGGAGGAGATCCCGACCGCGGTTGACGGCTGCGGCGTGCTGACGTTCGCGCTGCCACTCGAGCGCATGGCGCACGCCTTCTCCCGCCTCGCCCGGCTCGAAGGTGGAGACCGCGTCGCCGACGCAATGCGCGCGCATCCGGACCTGATCCGCGGCCCTGCGGCGACGGACACGCGCCTGATGAAGGCGCTCCCGGGCTGGATCGCTAAAGGCGGCGCCGAGGGACTGCTGTGTGCTGCCGGTAACGGCGTCGGGGTCGCGCTCAAGGCGGAAGACGGCAACGGCCGGGCGCTCGGTCCGGCGGCGGCCGACTTCCTGCGGCGGCTCGACCACGATCTCCCCGACCTTGCCGTTGTCCCGTTGGAGAACAGCCGTGGCGAGAAAGTTGGGGAGATCACTATCTAGGCTCGCGCTCTTCGCACATGGCCGATCGTCTGTAATATCCGGACGCCAGAGGGTGAGCCGGGAGGCGTCGAGAGTCCGGCTCTTTTGCGTGTTGAGGTAGATCGAGTCCCCGTCCACCTACGCGAAAAGCCGGGAGGTAAGCCACCGTTGCTCACCGTCGAAATCTCCCTTCCTGAGGTCGAGGAGCTACAGAAGCTCGTCCAGGAAGGTCTCGAGAAAGGTGTTCTCAACTACGACGAGATCGCCGCCGGGCTCGACGACGTCGAGCTCACGAAGGAGCAGATCGAAGACTTCTACACATACCTGATCGACCACGGCGTCGAGCTGATGGAAGGCGAGACGCACAAGCATCCGCCGCATGAGCAGTTGCCTCCTCCGGAAGAGGAGAAGGGCCCGAAGCTCGACCTTAGTGTCGAGCCGTCGCTCGACTCACTGCGGCTCTACCTTCGCGAGATCGGCAAGGTGCCGCTCTTGACGGCCGACCAGGAGGTCTACCTCGCCAAGCGCATCGAACGGGGCGAGATGTCCGCGAAAACGCAGATGATCGAGGCGAACCTCCGGCTCGTCGTGTCGATTGCGAAGTCGTACCTCGGGCGAGGCCTGAGCTTCCTCGATCTGATTCAGGAGGGGTCGCTCGGGTTGATCCGCGCGGTCGAGAAGTTCGACTACCGCAAGGGGTACAAGTTCTCGACGTACGCGACGTGGTGGATCCGGCAGGCCGTCACGAGGGCGATCGCCGACAAGGCGCGGACGATCCGGATCCCGGTCCACATGGTCGAGAAGCTGAACAAGGTCGTGCACATCGAGCGCCAGCTCGTCCAGCGCCTCGGGCGCGAGCCGCGCCCTGACGAGATCGCGGAAGAGCTCGAGATCACGACGGAAGAGGTGCGGGAGATCCTGCGCATGTCCCAGCTTCCCGTCTCCCTGGAGAAGCCGATCGGCGAGGAGGAAGAGTCGGAGCTCGGCGACTTCGTCGAGGACGAGTCGGCGGAGTCGCCGTTCGACACGGCGACGCTGTCGCTCCGCCGCGAGGACGTCGAGCACGCGCTCTCGGCGCTACCGGAGCGCGAGCGTCAGGTGATCGAGCTCCGTTTCGGCCTATCGGGCGCACAGCCGTGCACGCTGGAGGAGGTCGGGCGCGCTTTCGGCGTCACGCGTGAGCGGATCCGACAGATCGAGAACAACACGCTGAAGAAGCTGGAGTCCTTGCCGGAGGCGCAGGGCCTCAAAGACTGCGTCTAGCGCCGCGCGGCGCGATCGGCGGGAATGAACAGCTTGCAGTGGGGGCACTTGAAACCCCGGTGACGCTCCGTGTCGCCGGCGATCAGCGCCGCGGTGAACGTCTTCTTGCAGTGCGGGCAGACGACCTCTTGCTTCGCCTGTTCTGTCGGGACCTCCGCCACCTGTCCAAGGTACATCCGAGCGTTGGTCTAAGGAAGGAAGAACCGGTATTGCTCGAGCGGTGCGCGCTCGGGCGCCGGCGGCGTCGTCCGCGGGGCACCGAGATGGATCAAGCCGAGGAAGCGCTCGCCATTTGGAAGACCGACCGCCTCGCGGCCGGCCTTCGTCCGTAGCACGCGCGGCGTTCGCCAGTAAGCCGCGAGCCCGTGGTCGTGTGCCGCTAGCAAGACGACGAAGATCGCGCAGGCGGCCGCGCAGATGTCCTCCTCGTCTTGGATGAGGTCTCCGGTGAGGACCGCCGACGCGACGACGAGCGTGGGCGCGCGATCGAGCTTAGGCGCCTCCACCGGCCCAGCCGCCTCCTTCAGGCGCGCGAGCGTCTCCGGCCCGAGGACGCGAAAGCGCCACGGGTTTGTCCGGTGATGGTTGGGAGCCCACCGCGCGAGCTCCAGCAGGTCGTCGAGCGTCTCGCGTGCGACGGGCTCGTCGCCGTACGACTTGTGCGTCCGGCGCGTGCGGACGAGATCGGCGAAGGCGGCGGCTTCCAAGCGGCGGACACTAGCGGTGTGTGACAGATGGCCAACGAGCCTGTGCCAAAACGTGCGCGACCTGTCTGCATGAGCGGTGTCAACGGCCCCTTCCGCGTCCCGAGCAGCCGTGTCCCCATGCGACCAATGGGGTCTGACCCCTGCCCCCGTCCGGTTCGGACGGGAAAACCGTGTTGACTTCGTGCCAACTCGTCCCCAGCTCAGCTGGTTTGTGGATGCGCCGTGACAACGGGTTTAATTCGAAGCTCGTGGCGGCGGGGCGAACCTCAGTGGCGGTAGTCGAGCCTGCACGCACGACTGCTCCCCTCGTGAGGCTCGAGGACGTCCGGAAGAGCTTCGGCGACAACCTCGTCCTCGACGGGGTCGACGTGACGGTCAATGCAGCCGAAGCCCTCGTCATCATCGGACCGAGCGGCAGCGGCAAGAGCACGCTGCTCCGCTGCGTGAACCTGCTCGAGCCGGTCGACAGCGGCCGCATCTTCTTCGAAGGCAAGGAGATCACGGGGAAAGGCGTCAAGGTCGACGTGGTTCGGCAGCGGATCGGGATGGTCTTCCAGCAGTTCAACCTCTTTCCGCACCTGCGCGCGTTCGACAACCTCACGCTGGGCGCGCGCCGCGTGGCGAAGATGCCGAAGAAGGAGGCGGAGCTCCGGGCACGCGAGCTGCTTGAACGCGTCGGCCTGGCTGACAAAGCGCAGAGCTATCCGCACCAGCTCTCGGGCGGCCAGCAGCAGCGTGTCGCGATCGCGCGGGCGCTGATGATGAGCCCGCACGTCATGCTCTTCGACGAGGTCACCTCCGCGCTCGACCCGGAGCTCGTCGGAGAAGTGCTCGTCGTCATGCGGGACCTGGCCCGCGACGGCATGACCATGCTCGTCGTCACGCACGAGATGCAGTTCGCGCGCGATGTCGGCGACCACCTGATCTTCATGGACGACGGGAAGATCGTCGAGCAGGGCGACCCGGTCGACGTGCTCGATCATCCGAAGGAGGAGCGTACGCAGCGCTTTCTCCGCAGGACGTTGCAGCTGGCGGACTCCCTAGAGGAGCTCACAATCGACGAAGGAGGGGCTGAATGAGACGCATCACCATCGCCCTCGCGGTGCTTCTACTCGCGGGGGCGGCTTTTACGGCCTGGGGCGCGGCGGCGCCGGGCGGCAAGAGCGCCGTCGCCGGGCCGGCGGCCAAGCCGAAGAAGAAACCGGCTGCGAAGCCGAAGCTGCCGCCGCTTCCAGGCCTAGTCAAGAGCCGGAAGCGGTGGGAGATCGGCGTGAAGTGCGACTTTCCGCCGTTCGGATTCATCGACGTGCGTGGGAGAAACGACGGCTACGACGTACAAATCGCCCGCCGCTTCGCGCAGCTGGCGTTCGGCAGCAAGACCAAGGTCAATCTGACGTGCGTCACGACGCCGAGCCGTATCCCGACGCTCATATCGGGCCGGGTGGACATCATCATCTCGACGCTCACGTGGACGCAGGCGCGGGCGGACCAGATCGACTTCTCCATTCCCTACTACTCGGCGACCGGGAGACTGCTCGTCCCGAACAACTCGTCGCTGACCATGAACAGCCTCGGCGGGAAGACCGTCGTCACGACACGCGGCGCGCTCTACGCCACGTGGGTGCGGAACTGCTTCAAGAGCGCGAAGCTGCTCGAGGTCGACTCGCCGGCGCTTGCCACCGCCGCCGTGAAGGACGGGCGGGCGGACACGTTCATGTTCGACGACGCGTTCCTGCTCGGAGTCGCGACGCAGGACCGGGATCTCCGGCTCACCGGAGACAAGTTCCTTGAAGTCCCGTGGGGCATCGGGATCCGCAAGGGCGACGCTGCGACGGTCCGCTGGGTCAATGCAGCGCTCCGCTACATGAAGAAGAAGGACGAGTTCGTGAAGATCCTGCGGGCGAACGCTCCGGCGCGCCTCGTCGGGAGCTTCCTCGGCAACGTGCCGCGACCGAAGAACACCTTCGCATATCCGGTCGGCAAGGACGTCACGTCCATCTGTCCATGAGCTGACGGCCCTGGGCAGCCGCCGCTCGGCGGCTGCCCCACGGCCGACGACAACCGTGCTCGCAAGCCTCGACTGGCAGTTCATCTGGGACCACATTCCCGACTTCTGGGAAGGCCTCAAGGCGACGCTGAAGGTCGCCGGGATCGGCATCGGTGGCTCGCTCACGATCGGAATCGTCCTCGGCGCCGCACGGGCCCATCGCATCCCCGTCATCAGCCAGCTCGCGACGGTCTACGTCGAGGTGATCCGGAACACGCCGATCCTCGTCCAGATCTTCTTCATCGCCGGCGGGCTGACCCAGATTCCAGGCCACCCGATCCGCCTCGAGCCGTTCACGATCGCGTGGCTTAGCGTCACGATCTGGGGCGGGGCCTACAACACGGAGAATTTCCGCGCCGGCTTCGAGGCCGTGCCGGGTCGTTACCGCGAAGCCGGGCGCGCGCTCGGCTTCAGCCGGCTCGCCACGTTCTTCAACGTGACGCTGCCGATCGGTGCGCGGATCGCGATGCCGTCGTCGATCAACACCTATGTGTCGGTGCTGAAGAACACGTCGCTGCTCACGGCGGTCGGCTTCGCTGAGCTGACGAACACGGCGTACAGCCTCGAGAGCGTCTCCTTCAAGGCGACCGAAGTGTACTTCGCCCTGGGCGTCACCTACCTGATCACGGTGTGGCTCCTGTCCCTCGTCGTCCGAGTCGTGGAGCGGCGAATGGCGATCCCGGAGACCCGCTGATGCCCGACTGGGTCGACCCCGTCGCGCACTACATGCTCCACGTGGGGCTGCCGATGACGCTGCGCATCGCCGCGTACGCGGTCGTCGGGAGCATCTCGATCGGGGTCGTGCTGGGCACGCTGATGACGATCCGGTTCGGCCCCCTCCAGGCCTTGATCCGCCTCTACATCGAGATCTGGCGTGGGCTGCCGATCATCGTGACGATCTTCTTGGTCTACTACGCGCTGCCGACGGCCCCCGTCATCCACCACCGGTTCGCCGCGGTGACCGGTGCTGCGCTCGGCCTCACGCTATGGGGATCCGCCCAGGTCGCCGAGGCGACCCGCGGCGCCGTTCAGTCCATACCGCGCGAACAGCACGAGGCGGCCGCCGCGCTCGGGTTCGGCTGGCTCGGCCGCCACCGCAGCGTGATCCTTCCCCAGGCGCTGCGGCGCTTGTTGCCGCCGCTCGTGAGCCTCGTCGCCAACATCATCCAGAACACGACGATCGCGTCGCTGATCGGCGTCACCGAGCTGCTGGCGACGGGGCAGCGCTCGATCGAGCGGCTCCAATTGACACCGCCGGGCGACTCGCACGCGTTCGCGATCTACGCCGCCCTGCTCGTCCTGTTCTTCTCCATCTCGTTTCCGCTGACCCGGCTCGCGATCTTCCTCGAGCGCCGCCTGGTGTGACGAGGACATGTCCCAGGGACAGTCCCTCGGACTAGTCCCGAATCGACGGCAGCCGGGCGATCTCCTTCGGCGAGGTTGCGCCCACGCGCTGCCAGCTGTTGAACCGGCCCGTCGAGCGCCCGCTGTCGACGTCGCCCGGTGGGTCGAACCAGAACCTCCACGCCGGCTTCCCGGTGATGGACGCGATGAAGAAGAAGAACGCCGCGACTCCCAGCGCGTCGACGACGTGACCGAGAGCCGCGCCGATCGCGACCACGAGCCCGAGGAAGATCAGGAGCGACCGGCCGGGACGTCGGAACGTCAGCATGCTCCAACTGTTGGACGCGTAGCGCCGACGGAAGTTGATCCTGTGTAGATCGCCCGAAGAGGCGCGGCCTCGTCGTGTCGGAGCGCCGTTGTCGCAACCAGGTGGTAAAGATGGCTCGTTCCGCCGAGAGCGCCGGCGCCGACATACTCGTTGAAGTCCGGCTGGAGCCGCCGGACCGCGAAGCCGAGGGCCGAGATCTCCTGTTGAACCCGGAACGAAGCTCCGGGCCGTCGCGAGCCGAAGGAGAAGAACACGTTGCCGCCGACGCCGCTCAGTGCCTCAGCGGCCCGCGTGAGGAACAGGTGCGCACCGTCCACCGTGTACGGCGGGTCGGTGACGACGGTGCCAAAGCGGCGCCGGAGCTCCGCAGGAAGCGGTTCCCGAAGGTCGTGCTGCAGGCACGCGATACGAAGACCGCATCCGGCCAACCTCGCCCTCAGGAAGTCGACGACCGCGTTATCGACGTCGAGCACAACCAGCTCCGCGACAGTCCCGGCCGAGCCGAACTCGCGCACCAGGAGAGCGATCGCCAGCGAGACGAGGTCGTCGTCGCCGAGGAGCAGGACGCGCCGTCCCACCAATGCATCGGCCTCGTGCACTGCGAGCACGCGGCGCAGCTTCGTGCCGACTGTGCAGTGGCACTGGTCGAGCTCGAGCTTCGGCGGCGGTGCCTGTCTCGCAAGCTTCGCGAGCTCCGCCGCGACGCCGCTCAACTCGCCGGGGATCATCGAGCCGAGCCCGCCGCACGTCGGGCAACTCGCCGCCGCCGGAAGCACGAGCCGCCCGTCCGCAAAGAGGCTGCGGCCCAACCGCGTCAGCTGAGCCGGGCGCTGCTCCGAGACAACTCCCCGCTGCCGCAGCTCGCCGCAGACCGACGCGACGATCGGCACGGGCAGCTCGACCGCACGACTCAGCCGCCGGATCGACACGGGCTCGAGCCGGACGAGCGCGGACAGCACCGACTGCACGCCCAGTGCGCCCTCGGCGAGGCCGACGGCCGCGGCCACGTCGCGCGTGATCCGCCGCTGCTCAGTCAAAGGACCGCCGCACGCACGTGACGCGCGACCGCTCGACGTCGAGCGCCTCGCGAATCGACGCCAGGACGACTTCACCGCGTACGTCGCCGTACGAGAGGAGGTCGACGTTCGCGAGCGCGAACTCAGGCCAGGTGTGGATGCTCAGGTGCGACTGTGCGAGGAGGAGCACGCCCGTCACGGCGCCGTTCGGGAACACGCAGAACTTCTTCCCGACGACGGTCGCGCCGCCTACGTCCGCCGCGTCGTGCAGCACCGTGTCGAGACGACCCGCGTCTGTGAGCACGGCAGGGCTGCGCAGCCATGCATCCATGGCATAGAGACGCATCGTGCGCCGGCTGAGCTTGTCGATCTGGAGCTCGCGGCTCCGGATGTGGTCGGTTTCGAGCACAGTCTCCTTCGGACGGGTTCGGCGAATGCCGCCCGACGAGGAGCGTCTGCGCGTCAGCGGGACCTGCTAGCGGAGAACGTCAGGCGACACTACGGAAGAGGGCGAACACACAGTCATCGAGAAAACCTCCCCTCCTTCCACGGTCGTTGACGAAGCGAGCGTAGCCGCGTCCTGCTCTCCGCGTCAAGACGGCGTCACTCCGTGCTCGACCGCGCCCAGATGTTGATGTCGCTCTCGGTCGCGTAGCGGTCGATCTCCGCGAGCTCGTCCTCGCCGAAGTCGCGCCGGTCGAGGGCGGCAATGTTCATCTCGAGCTGCTCGACGCTACTCACGCCGACAACCGCTGACGTCATGCGTGGATCCCTAAGTGTCCAAGCGATCGCCATCTGCGCGAGCGTCTGGCCACGGCGCGCCGCGATCTGGCCGAGAGCGCGAATCTTCGCGAGCGACTGCTCGGTGAGGAGCTCCTGCGAGAGCGACCCGTCCTGGCTCGCCCTCGACCCCTCGGGCACGCCCTCGAGGTACTTGTCCGTGAGCATTCCCTGTGCGAGGGGTGAGAACGCGATGCAACCGACGCCCTCGGCCTCGAGCGTGTCCAGCAGCTCGTCCTCGATCCAACGGTTCAACATCGAATACGAGGGCTGGTGAATCAGCGGCGGCGTCCCGAGCTCCCGGAGGATCGTCGCCGCCTGCGTGGTGTGGTTCGCGGAGTACGACGAGATCCCGACGTACAGCGCCTTTCCCTGCCGCACCGCCGTGTCGAGCGCGCCCATCGTTTCCTCGAGCGGCGTCTCGGGATCGAACCGGTGCGAGTAGAAGATGTCGACGTAGTCGACGCCCATGCGACGCAGGCTCTGGTCGAGACTCGCGAGCAGGTACTTGCGGGATCCCCACTCGCCATACGGGCCCGGCCACATGTCGTAACCGGCCTTCGTCGAGATAACGAGCTCGTCGCGGTACGGCGCAAAGTCTTTCCCGAGCACCTCGCCGAACGTCTCCTCCGCGGATCCATACGGCGGCCCGTAGTTGTTGGCGAGGTCGAAGTGCGTTACGCCCAGGTCGAACGCGCGCCGCACGATCGCCCGGCTCGTCTCGAACGGACGCTCGCCGCCGAAGTTCTGCCAGAGGCCGAGCGAGATCGCAGGGAGCAGCAGCCCGCTCCGGCCCGTCCGGTTGTACGGCATGCGGTCGTAGCGATCTGGGGCGGCGACGTACGGCAACTAAGCGCCCCTCTCGAGGAGGTCCTTCATCTTCGCCTGGCTCTCCGGGACCCGCTTCTTCGCCTGGTTGCGCGCGATCGGGAGGAGCATCTTCCCGGCGATCCCGTGGCCCTCGAAGTCCATTGCGATCGTCACGCGCGACTTCGTCCCGTCGCCGGCGGGCTCGACCGAGATCGTTCCGACCGCCCGGATCGGGCCGTCGAGGACGCGAAAGGACGACTCTCGCGGCGGGTCATGCGCTGTGACCTCGTACGTCATGCTGCGGTTGCCGCCGGGAACATGCCGCGTCTCGCGCACGCGCGTCCCTTGCCGGGTCGGCCCTTCGGTTACGCGCTCGACGCCGACGATGTCCTCCTGCCATTCGCCGTGACGCTCGACGTCGTCGAGATACGCAAAGACCTCCTCCGGCGGCTTGTCGATCTCGACGCTTTCCTTGATCTCCGACATCCCGCTCCTTTCAATCGAGCCACTGCTGGAATTCCGACGGCCTGTCGAGAGCCGAGAAGTCGCCGTCGTCGCGGATCGCCTTCGCCGCGTCGACCATCGCATTCACCGCCGTCCAGGTGAGCCCGCCGCCGACGCTCACCCGTTGCGCCCCGGCCCCCGTGATCATCTCGAGCGTCATGCCGGTGAGCGCGAGCACGTTGATCGGCTTCGACGTCGCATCGACCACGGCCCGGATCTCCTCGGCGGTTCGCAAGCCGGGCGCATAGAGGACGTCGGCGCCGGCGCGTTCGTAAGCCTGGAGGCGGGCGATCGTGTCGTCGAGATCGGGATTGCCTCGGATGTGGTTCTCGGCGCGCCCGGCGAGCATGAAGGAGAACCCCAGCCCGTGCGCCGCCTCGGCGGCGGCGGCAACGCGCTCGGCGGCGAATCCCACGTCGTATAGCTCGCCGGCCGGGTCGTAGTCCTCGATCGAGCCCCCGACAGCTCCTGCCTCCGCAACACGCACGATCGCAGTCGCCGCGTCGCTCGGCTCGCGGCCGTGCCCGTGCTCCAGGTCGACCGCGACGGGCAGATCGGTCGTGGCCACCAGCGCCCTCGTGTGCTCGACGACCTCGTCGAGCGTCGCGCGGCCGTCGCGGCGCCCGAGCGTGAACGCGAAGCCCGAGCTCGTCGTCGCCAGTGCCTTGAAGCCGAGCCCCTCGAGCACCCTGGCAGACCCGGCGTCCCACGGGTTCGGGATGACGAACGGCTTCCCCTCGTGGAGCGCACGAAAATCCCGGCCCTTCTCAGCCTGAGACGGCATGGAGCCGAACGCTACCGGCGCGCCGCTTGTGCAAGGAATCCTCCGGGCGGTACCTTCCTCCGTAGGACCGGCGGCGGCAAGCACTCCAAGGAGGCACAACATGGCACTGCAAATCGGCGATACGGCCCCGGACTTCGAGGCCGATACCACGGAAGGAAAGATCCACTTCCACGAGTGGATCGGCGACTCCTGGGCGGTCCTGTTCTCGCATCCGAAGGACTTCACACCCGTCTGCACGACGGAGCTCGGCTACATGGCGAAGATCAAGCCCGAGTTCGACCGGCGCAACGTCAAGATCATCGGCCTCTCCGTCGATTCGGCCAGCGACCACGACGCGTGGG
>JBKPMS010000104.1:0-22708 GCA_046732275.1 Actinomycetota bacterium
CCAGTTCGCCGCCGCCAGCGCGCAGCTGCTCGGCGCCGAGCGCGTGATCCTCATCGACCGGTTCGAGTACCGCCTCGAGATCGCGCGCAAGCAGCTCGGCGTGGAGACGCTGAACTACGAAGACGTCGACAGGGTTCCGGAAGCCCTGAAGGAGCTGACGGGCGGCCGGGGCGCCGACGCCTGCATCGACGCCGTCGGCATGGAGGCGCACTACCACGGGCCCGCGTACGCGTACGACCGCGTGAAGCAGGCGATGCGGCTGGAGAGCGAGCGGCCGTTCGCGCTACGCGAGGCGATCATGAGCTGCAGGAACGGCGGGATCGTGTCGGTGATCGGCGTCTACGGGGGCGTCATGGACAAGTTCCCCATCGGGAGCGTGATGAACCGAGGTTTGACGATCAAGAGCGGCCAGTGTCACGTGCAGCGCTACATGCGGCCGCTGCTCGAGCGGATCGTGAACGGCGACATCGACCCGACGTTCATCATCACGCACAAGATCCCGCTGACCGAGGCGAAGCGCGGATACGACGTCTTCAAGCACAAGAAGGAGGACTGCCTGAAGGTCGTGCTCGAGCCGTAGGGGTCTCCGCGACGTCGCATGCTTGAGCAGTAGTGCGCAGAAGTCGGCACGCTCTTGTGACCGTTCTGCGCGTTTTTCGGGTCTGACCCTACGCCCTGGCCACCGAGGACATGCCGGACCCGCTCTTTTGGACGGCGGATCGCATGAATGGGCACTCTTTTGTTGCGGTCTCCTCACGCCTACCGTCTTCGGCGCCCCAGAGGACTGTGGACAACAGGTCGTCTCGTCGTCGCCGGTGACGGCGATGAGTCTCGGCCGTTGTGGTGGTCTTCGTTATCAGCGGATCCACGACACGAGAGGTGACATTCGATGACGAAGGTTCTCGCAGCGATCACGACGTCTGTCGACGGCTACATCGCAGGGCCCGATGACGGACCGGGCAAGGGGCTCGGCGACGGCGGCGAGCGGCTGCACTACTGGGTATTCGGCGGGCGCTGGACATACGCCGACGAACCGCAAGGCGAGCCGAGCGGCGAGGGCGCCGCCTGGCTTCAGGAGACGATGTCGAGGCTCGGCGCGGTTGTCGCCGGACGGTGGACGTACGAGGCCGCCGAGCATTGGGGAGACCAGAACCCGTGGGGCCTGCCGCTCTTCATCGTTACGCACCGGCCCGAGGAGGAGCCGGCCGGCGGCGCGTTCACGTTCGTGACCGGCGTAAAAGAGGCCGTCGACCGAGCGAAGGAGGCGGCCGGAGAGAAGGACGTCCACGTGATGGGCGGCGCCGACGTCATCCGCCAGGCGCTCGAGGCCGACCTCGTCGACGAGCTGTCCATCATCATCGCCCCGGTGGTCCTGGGCGGTGGCAAGCGCCTCTTCGAGGGGTTCTCGGACTCGGTCGAGCTGGAGCACATCGGCGTGCGCCAGTCGCCGCACGCGACATTCATCGACTACCGCGTGAAGCGGCCATGACACCGACGCGCCTCAATCGAGCCCGTGCTCCGGCACGCAGCCACGTTACGAGCATCGGCTCGCGCTCGCGGTGTCGCACGACGAGGTCGCGGAACGGGAAGTCCGACGGCCGCACGGCGAGTCGCTCGACCGGCCGCACGGCCGACGACGACACCCACTGGGCCGTGTCGAGGTTGCCGGCGAGCGGCGGTTCCGGGGTGAAGCCCTCCCGTCGCAGGACGTAGACCCAGCCGTTTGCGAACGGCTCACCGTTGTAACCGCCGCGGAGCGAGAAGAAGTACCAACGCGGGTAGAGCGCCCTGCCCGCAATGCCGATCGAGCCGTTGCGTGTGCTGAACGGCCGGCCGCGGCGCAGGAGCGCGAAGTACATCGCCCAGATCGGGTCGCTCGTTGCGTAGACGGCCTGTTGATCCCCGAATGCCGTTGCATCGCGCGAACGCCGGATCGGCTCCAGCAGGTCGAGGTCGTCGCGGGCGGAACCGTGGAAGAGCACGTCTCCACGCAGCGCTCGGCGTTGCAGCGAGGCCAGGACGCCGTCGTCGCCGGATTCTGGCTCACCGACGGTCGGAAGCCCAACCAAGCGCAGCCCTGCCTGGATCACGAAGCTCATCGTGCGAGACGTCGCCGAGGCGGGAGGACGCGGCCGCGTTCCTCCCGCCCCAATGTCGATTAGCTCAGGATCCCACGGTCTACGAATGCCTGACGTACGGCGCTCGCGGCGGCGCTTCCGTAGAGCTGTTGCGCCGCTGCGACGGTACGCGTCGCTAGGTCCGGCATCGTCGTACCGGGGAAGTCGAACGATCCCTGGAGAATGATCGTGTCCGCCCTCGCGTTCCCGAGTTTCTGGCGGATGTCCCATAGCGCACGAGACCAAATCTGGCCGTCGTGATGCACCTCGCCGTTGAGGCCGGTCGGAAAGCGAAGGTTCGTGTCGACGCGCCGCAGGCAATGAGGCACCGTGCTCGTGTACGAGGTCGAGTCCCAGTCGGCGACGCATGGCAGCGGCTCGCGTTCGGGCACGCCGAGTGCTCTTGCGACGACGTCCGAAACAGTGACTGCCCAATAGTCACCGAAGCCTTCGCTGATCGCTCCCGCCTGCTCGGACGCAAACGAGAAACCCTGTGAGAAGTGGATTGCGTGCCCGTACTCGTGCAGGATCACTTCCGCATCCTCGGCGTCATCGACGCCTCCCTTGCCGAAGCGAAGCTCGAGAGTCGGGTGGTCGGTCGCAAACGAGTTGTCGACGCCGAACTGGTTGATCCGCACACGCTGCGGCTGGTTGTCGATCGGCCGCAACCACTCGCCGAAACCGAGACTGTGGATGTACTCCTGCGCCTCGGTGATCCAGTAGTAGGCCATGACCTGCTCGAACTCGTCTTGGTGCCGCGTGTAGCGGAACGTATTTGTCGGTGAGTACGCCGGATTCCCTGTCTCGCTCTTCACGGTCGCGTAATCGCCGTGCAGGAACCCGCTGCCGTCGAGGTGCGTGAGCGCTACATCGTGGTACGCGGTTGCGGGCACGGCGGCGTCGGCGTCCTTCTGGTCGGTCAACGATTCGTCGCCGAGGCTCTGCACGGGATTCGGCACGAAGACGGACCCGACACCGGTGGACGTGCCGAGGCCCGGTTTGGCCGCGGAGGCCGGGCCGACGGTGACGACTATGGCGGCGATGGCAGCCACGAAGAAAAAGAGCATGCGTCGCAAGGCGTTTCCTCCCCCCGTCGAAGTGCGAACGGAGCCGAGCCTACCGATAGCGTTGAGATCGCCGTGACCCGTCCAGCACAGACGCCGGAAGTGACGGTCCGACTCTCGGTGCCGGCTGAGGGAATCCGCGCCGGCGGCGTGATCCTCCGCTTTCCGTCACGCGACGACATCGACGGAATCCTCCCCGCCTTCACCGATCCCGAGCTTCGCGAAGCCGGGAACCTGCCCGCGTTCGGCCGCGAGGAGCTCGCCGAGTCGATTGGAGAGTTGCCGGCCCTCGCGGAACGAGGACGCCTGCTAGCCCTCGCGGCACTCGATGCGGAGACCGGCGCGGTCGTCGGCGGCGGCACGCTCCACCATCTCGACGCCGAGCGGCGGATCGTCGAGATCGGCTACTTCGTGCTACCGCAGGCACGCCGGCGGGGCTTTGCGACGACGATCGCGCGTATGCTCGCCGAGCACGCGTTCTCGCTGGGCATCGCACGCGTCGCGGCATACGTGAACGTCGGCAACGTCGCCTCGGAGCGTGTCGTCGAACGCGCCGGGTTCACACGTGAGGGCATCGTCCGCGCGATGCCAAAGCCGGATGGCCGCCGCGTCGACAAGACGCTGTTCTCGCTGCTCCCCGGCGAGTGACTGCGACCAACGTCGTCGTCGAAACCGAGCGGCTGAGTCTTCGCGGGGTCAGGCGCGACGATCTCGACCAGCTCGCCGGGATGGTCGCAGACGAAGATCAGATGACCTTCTACCCGCGCCCGAAGACGAGAGAAGAGGCTTGCGCATGGATCAGCCGGAACCTCCAGCTCTATGCGTCCAGCGGCTTCGGCTTCTGGCTCATCGAGTCCCTGTCTACGTCGGAGTTCCTCGGCTACTGCGGCATCAGACCACTGACCCTCTACGGTGCTTCGGAAACCGAGATCGGGTGGCACACGAGCAAGAAGGTCTGGAACCAAGGGATCGCCACAGAGGCCGCAACCGCGGCTCGCGACCTCGCATTCAGGCGGTTCGGCGTATCGCGGCTGGTCGCGATCATCCATCCGAGTCACCACGCGTCACGTCGTGTCGCCGAAAACATCGGTATGCACCCGGAGAAGACGGTCGACCTCGACGGCTACCCCGCCGTGATTTACGTCGGGCGGCGCTAGGCCCGACACGGGCACGCGGATGTCGAGGACAAGCACTGTGATCGCGATCGCGAAGACACCGTCATCTTTGGCGCTCGCACGTCACGGCCGAGCGGCCGAGGCGCTCAACCGCTCGTCCGCGAGGAGATCCGCCGCCGCACCCGTCGAGATGCCTTGCGCATCGGCGCGCTCGTAGACGTCGCGAAGCGTCACTCCGATCTTTGCAAGTGCCGCATCCACTTCAGAGTCGTTCCACCCGAGCTGCTCCAGGCCGACGATCGCGACCGCGCCACCGACGTTGATGACGTAGTCGGGGGCATAGAGGATGCCGCGCTCGCGGAGGAGCTCGGCGGCCTCCGGCTCCGCCAGCTGATTGTTTGCCGATCCGGCGACGACCTGGCACCGAAGCCTGGGAATGGTGGCGACACTCAGCGTGCCACCGACAGCGCACGGCGCATAGACGTCGCACTCGGTCTCGAGTGCTTCGTCCGCCGGCACCGACCTGCCGCCGACGCGCTCGGCAACGAGCTGTGACCGCGCCGGATCGACGTCGGCGACGACGACGTCGGCTCCGGCACCGGCGACGTGCTCGGCGAGCACCGAGCCGACACCGCCAGCGCCCTGGATGAGCACCTTCCGGCCCGCGAGGTCATCCGACCCGAGCACGTGCAACACGCTCGCACGGATGCCGTGGAAGACACCGAGAGCCGTCGGTCGAGCCGGGCTTCCGGAACCGCCGGCGTCGACAGATCGGCCGAAGACGTACTCGGTGCGCTCGCCGATCGTGTCCATGTCGGCCTCGCCCGTGTTCATGTCAGAGCTGGTGCGGTAGGTTCCGCCGAGGGAGTCGACGAGATCGCCGTAGCGCAGGAGGAGCGCGCGTCGCTCCTCCCCGCTCGGGAGCTCCGGCACCGCGAGCACCGCCTTCCCGCCGCCGAACGGCAGTCCCGCAACCGCGAGCTTCCGCGTCATCGCACCGGAAAGGCGCATCGCGTCCTGGAGCCCCTCGGACGGACGCCCGTACACCTTCATCCGCGTACCCCCGCCTGCCGGGCCCCGGCGCGTCGAGTGAAGGCAGATGAAGATCCACGAGCCGCTCTCGCGATCCTGGTGGATGACCGCCGTCTCGCCGTCCCACGACGCGAGCAGCTCTTCGAACGTCGGCATCCCAATCGATTCGATCACAAGGGCCACGGGTTACGACGGCGCCTCGAGAGCACGCCTAAACCGGGGCGCGAACCCTCGAGCTCCGCGTCGGCTGCTCGCCGCTCACCGGCTCGTAGCCGGCGAAGTTCGACTCGAGGACGCCTTCACCGCGGGTGAGCTGCGGCAGCTGCCGTTGGAGGTTGTCGGCCCGCGTCGCCGGCAAGATGGCCGTGATCGTCGACAGCTCGCCGTGCGGAGTCGGAGTGTCGACCGCCGCCCCGAGGCGCGCCATCGCCGGCACAACCGCGCCGATCGTATTCGTCGGCACCTCCAGGCTGACGCGAACGGTCGGTTCGCAGACGACCGTCCCCGCCTGCTCGAGGGCCTGCACGAGGACGAGCGGCGTAAGCTTGCGGAAGTCGGCGGCCGTGCTTGTCGGGCCGCGTTTCGACGGCGGGCCGTCAGCGATGCTGTAGCCGCACGTCGTCATCGTCACGATGCAGTCCGTGACCTCCCAGCCAAGGAGACCTTCCCGCAACGTCCGACGCACGTAGTCGTCCATGTGGGCTGCAAAGCTCTCGGCGGTCTTGTAGACGAACAGCGGGATGGTGCGGGTGTCCACGGGCACTCGGACCTCGATGCCCGACCCATCCGGTGCGGGATCGACCCGCAAGCCGATCGTGGCGTGATACGGATTCGACTCGGCGTGGAGGACCTCGATCGCCTCGCCGCTGTCGACCGGCCGCTCGACGTAGATCGGCGTCGTCTCACTGAACGCGACGTCGAGGCCGAAGTCGTCTGCCAGCGTCTCCTGGATGACCTCCTTCTGAACCTCTCCGTAGAGCGAGACCGACAACTCCTGGCTCCGTTCGTCTTGCCGGACGTTGATCAACGGGTCCTGCTCGGCTAGCTGGCCGAGCGCCACGCGCAGGCGTTGCGCGTCGCCGCCGTCGACGGGGGCAACCACCGACTCCAACGTCGGCGGGAGAAACTCGTGGTGGAGCTCGCGTCCTGCGGCGTCGCCGACTCGGTCGCCGATCTGGACGTCCTTCAGCCCCCAGAGCTTCGCGATCTCCGCGGCGCGCGCAGCCGGCCGCTGCACGGCGGTCCCGTGGTCGAAGACTGCGATCGCGGTCACCTTCCCTTCGCCGTCCCGGCCGAAATGGACTCGATCACGCACGTTCACGACACCGGCGAACAGGCGGACGTAGGCGATCTTGTCGCCCGCAGGCCCGCGCTCGATCTTGAAGACGGTTCCGGACAAGGGGGCGGCCGCATCGCCCGGCACCGCCGGCAGCAACTCCGTCAGCCCCGTCATCAGCGCATCGACGCCGGCGCCGGTGATCGCCGACCCGTAGAAGACCGGATGCACGACTGCGTCTTTCGTCTGCGCCGCAAGGGCCTCGCGCAGTCGCCGCCTCGAGACGCTCCCCTCGTCGTCGACGTAGGCGGCCAGCAGCGCGTCGTCGTGTCCGGCGAGGACATCGACCAGCTGCGTCTCGAACTGCAGATCGTCGTCCGCGTGGGGTATGCCGACGGCCTCGCGCGTCCCTTCCCGGCGGACCGACCCCATCGGCACCGCCGACAACTTCAGCCGGTCGGAGATCTCGCCCAGTACGCGTTCGGGGTCGGCGCCGCGTCGGTCGATCTTGTTCACGAACAGAAGGGTCGGAATACGGAGCCGCTTCAGCGCGCGCATCAGCACGCGCGTCTGCGACTGCACGCCCTCGACGGCGGACACGACGAGCACGGCGCCGTCGAGCACGCTCAGCACGCGCTCCACCTCGGCGATGAAGTCCGGGTGGCCCGGCGTGTCGATCAGGTTGATTGCGACGTCGTCGATCGCAAAAGAAACGACCGCCGACTTGATGGTGATCCCGCGCTGCTGCTCGAGCGCCAACGAGTCGGTGTGCGTCGTGCCCTTGTCGACGCTGCCGACCTCGTCGATGACACCGGCTGCAAACAGCAGCCGTTCTGTGAGAGTTGTCTTACCGGCGTCTACATGCGCCACGATCCCCAAGTTGAGCGTTCTGCGAAGCAAGCGTCATACCCTCCAAGTAGGTCACGAAGGACGTCTCGATGGCTATGAACGCTGCGCGCACATGCGCTCCTTGGTCGATCGGCGCTGTCCGAGACAGTAAAGCACACACGCACTGTGGGACCAGTGCCGCGATCAGCGCAAAAGGTTCGCGCCAGCTCCATGATCGTCTGGGTCTGGCGCAACGACACCCCGTAGTCGCGCCGCAGCCAGACGACGAGCCGGTGCACGCGCTTCTCGAGGCCGCATGAGAAGTCGAGCGGGCCGGGCCGCGTAATCAGAGGCGCGGCCCGGCCCGCGGTGCGGCTAAGGCGTTCGCGCGAAGAACGCGTCCTCGCCGTGTCCGCAGACGCCCGCGAAACACGCCTGCAGTCGAAGATCCGTCCAATAGGAGACCACACCACCCGCGACGCCCGGCACGACTGCAATGTTGCTGTAGTCGCCGATGAACGCGTTCGCAGCGGGGAAGCTCGGGTTCAGCGTCACCGCGAACCAGAGGTTGTCCCTCGTCGGGTCCGAAAGGGCGGTCGAGACCTGCATCGTGCCGAAGGTCAGCGAGCCGGCGGCCGTCTCGGTGGCCAGCGTGTAGCCGTAGAGATGGTTTGCCGAGTCGTACTGACGGTCGAACGTCCCGATCCGCAGCCTGCCGGCGCCGTCGTAGGCACCCCACGGCATCCACTGGTCTCGCGGCAGCGTAAGCGCCACGGGCGCCGACCAGGTGCGGCCGCGGTCGAAGGACTGGCTCACGATCACGTCGGAGTTCGTCTTCGCGACGTACGGGTCTGCGGGTGCAGGAAGCGTGCTGTTCCGCATGTCGGACCAGACGACGGCGAGGTGCGCGGCGTTCGTCGGGTCGGCAGTGATGTTCCCGGCCGCCCAGGTACGGAAGACGCTGTCCTGGTAGGTCTGGCTGCCGAGGGCGATCGGGTAATCCGTGCGTCCGTCGATCGTCGTCGCGACCTTGAAGGGGCCCGCGACACGAGCGCCGGTCGCTGGGCTCACCTCGACGACCTCGTAGTCGTCTCGGCCCGTGACGAGGTCGGTCGTGTTCAGGAAGGCCACGTAGATGCGGCCGTCCGCCGCGACGGTCGGCACGGAGACGAACGCCTGATCGAGAGCACCCGAGATGACGACGGGCGCCGTCCACGTTCGGCCGAAGTCGTGCGTCACGGTCGCGTAGATCTGGCCCGTGCTGAAGGCGCCTTTCTGTAGGAGCCGGAAATCGCCGTAGGTGACAATCGCATTGCCGGCCCCCCACGCGGCGATGTACTCCTTGTCGAGCAGATCACCGACGCTGCCGGAGTTGCCCGAGCCGGACGCGACGCGCACACTTTCCCACGTCTTCCCGCCGTCGCCGGAGTTCGCCACGACGATGTCCGGGTTCGTCGTGTTCACCGGTCCGGTGAACCGGAAGCCGAGCGTCGCGTAGTAGGCGTGCCCGGTCGCGTCGAACGCGACCGCCGGGTCGCCGGTCGCCTGATACGAGGAGTTGGACCTGATCGGGTACTCGGACCAGGTTCGGCCGCCGTCGAAGCTGACGTGGGCCCGCGAGAGGATCGTCTCGCCGATGTGCCCGCCCGGGTTGATGCCGAGCTGGTAGTCGTTCGCGCCGCCGAGGATGTTCTGCGTGTTCGTCGGGTTGACCGCGATCGACGTCTCGTTGTGCGGGTTCACTCCTTCGCAGTCGGTATTGACGTTCGCCGACGTCTGCGTCGGGGTCGTGCAGATGGCCGTACCGGTCTTGGTCTGCGGCGCCGTGCCGAAGACGGCGCCCGTCACCGGCGCGGGCGCGTCTCTGACGTTGTGGACGAACTCGACCGGCTGTAAGCCCTCCTCACCTTCGTCGCCGCGCGCCGTCGCCGCGCCGGCCACGAGGGCGAGGCCAAGAACTGAGACGATCGACAGGATCGTCAGCCAATGACGTTGCTTCATCTCCCCCTCCTTCGGTTCGTCGACCTTCCCCGGGAGGTCGTATAGGCGACTATATATCAGTCTCTATCAGAGGTGACGAACTCGGCGATGAGGCGACGGGCCTGCTCGCGGACGCGCCGCTGGCCCAGACCGGCGAGCGAGCCGGCGGGCAGTAGTTCGATGTCTGTGTCGACGGTCGACGTCTCGCCGCTACCTCGGACGGAGAGACTGCCTTCGAACGTAAAGCCAAGGCGTGGCGACACGCCAGTGCCGCGCAGCAGGACGGCGTTATCCGGCTGCTGCTCGAGCTCGAAGCGACAGTCGAAGTCCACGTCGACGAGACCCGGCAGGTGGAGCGTCGCACGGTATCCGCCGTGGTCTCGCGCAACCTGCCGCCAGGCGCCTTCGCCTCCGCGTTGCTCCGGCGCCGTCAGCAGCGCGTAGACCTCGTCTGCCGGCCGTGCGACTTCGATGTTCTCGCGCAGCCTCACGCCGGCTCCTGCCGCCCGGCTTCGATGGCCGCGAGCACGCGTTCCGGCGTGATCGGCACCTCGTCGATCCGCGCGCCGAGCGGCTCGAGCGCGTCGTTCACCGCCCAGAGCAGGGCCGCCGGCGTTGCGATGTAACCCCCCTCGGCTGCTCCCTTGACGCCGCGCGGCATCCACGGGCTCGGCGTCTCTTGATGCGTCGAATGGACGGGCGCGACGTCGCGCGAGGTCGGGATGCCGTAGTCCCACAGGCTGTTCGCGAGGAGCTGGCCCGCGTCCGAGTACGTGAACTCCTCGTAGAAGACGGCGCCGATCGCCTGTGCGATGCCGCCGTGATGGAGAGCGTCGACGGTGGCGGGATTGAGGATGCGCCCGCAGTCGTAGCAAAGGTAGATGTCCTGCAGCTCGACCTTTCCCGTCGCCGGGTCGAGCTCCACGACCGGGATCACCCCCGCGTACGACATCGCCGGGTAGCTCGGGAGACGTGTCCCCATGAGTTTTGCGTGGCTGTCGATGCCTACCGCCGGGTTCTCGAAGACGTGGGTCGCCTTCAATCCGGGCTCTTCGCCGGGGGGCAGCTTCGTCGTGTCCACGTGGGCGATCCCGGCGACGGCGATGAACGGCAGCGCACGCTCTGGATCGTCCTTCACGAAGACGTTGCCGCCGTCGACATCCATCTCGTCCTGCGTCTCGAGCGCGTGCTGCGCGATCCTGATCATCTTCGCCCTGAGCTTGTCGCACGCCCCGCGCGCGGCACCCAGCAGCATCATCGTCATCCGGCTCGCGCCCTGTCCGAAACCGGGCCCGTCGGACTCCTGGGCTTGCTGCAACACAACCGCGATGCGGTCGGGATCGATCCCGAGCTCCTCACCGACGATCTGGGCGGTGAGCGTCTCGTACGCCTGTCCCGATTCGGTCGTCCCGACGAACGCCGTGACCTCTCCCATGTTGTCGACCGCGACGGTGAGGTATTCCGGTGCGCCGCTCATCGGCACCGCCTCGTTCGCGCGCACGAAGTAGGAGTAATCGAACATCGACGGCTCGAGCCCGAGCGAAACGCCGATTCCGAGATTCCGTCCTTGATCGCGCAGCTCCGCCTGCCGACGACGAAGTGCGTCGATGTCGGCGAGCTCCAGCGCCTTCGTCAACGCGCCGTCGTAGTCTCCGGAATCGATCTGGTTGCCCGAGGCCGTCGTGTAGGGGAACGACTCGGGGCGGATGAAATTAAGCCGGTGAATCTCCTCCGGCGCGAGCCCGAGCTCCCGAGCCGCCTGTTGCATCACCGCGGCGAGAGCGAGGTTGTGCGGCGCCGAGCCGAAACCGCGGTACGCCGTCTGCGGCGACTTGTTCGTGAGGACGGATTGCACCTCGTACGACTGCACCGGCACGTCGAACGGCCCCGAGATGAACGCGATCGGCTTGAGCGTCATCGCAGGCCCGAGCATCCCGGGATAGCCGCCGAGATCCTCCTCGAGCTTGACGGCATAGGCCGTCATCCGGCCGTCCCGCGTGAAGGCGCCGCGGACCGTGTACCGGCGGTCGTAGGCCTGGCATTCGCCCTGTTCGAGCTGCTCGACCATCGTCTCCTTGAACTTGACGGGACGGCCGGTTCGGCGGGCCGCGTACGCGCACACGATCGGCCAGCGGTAGTTGTTCATCTTCGTTCCGTAGCTCCCGCCCATCCGCGGGACGACGATTCGGAGCTTGTTCGAAGTCGTGCGCAGCGAGATCGCGATGATCGCGTTGAAGACTCGCGGGATCTGTGTGTTGGCATGGATGGTGTACGTGCCGTCGCCCTCGTGGATCGCGATCGCCCCGTTCGTGTCGAGCGGGACGCCGCAGCTCCGCCGCCAGACGATCTGCCTCTCGACTACGTGATCTGCATCGGCGAATGCCTGGTCGATGTCGCCGAACTTGAAGACCTCGTGGTAGGCGACGTTCGAGTCCTTCGTCTCGTCGACGAGGACCTCGGCGCGAAGGGCAGCGTCGCGGTCGGCGACAACGGGCATCGGCTCGTAGTCGACGCGGACGAGATCGGCGCCGTCCTCCGCCACGTACCGATCATCCGCGACTACGAACGCAACCGGCTCGCCGGCGTAGCGCGCCTTGCCGACCGCGAGCGGATACTGGCTATAGCCCTCGATGATCTGGCTCATCGGCTCGGTGTCGCGCTCGAGATCCTCACCCGTGACGACGAGCCGGACGCCGCGCAGCGCTAGCGCCTTCGAAGCATCGATCGACCGGATTCGCGCATGCGCGAACGGGCTCCGCACGAGCGCCCCCGCGAGCGCGCCGGGCACGACGAGGTCGTCGAGGTACTGCTCACGGCCCGTGACGAGGCGGTTGTCCTCGCGCCGTTCGAGCGCGCGGCCGAAGTACCGCGCCTTCCCGTTGCCGGTCGCGTCGTCGTCGGCGCCCATCAGCTCGTGACCCTCGCGCGCTGCTCGGCGAGCTCACGCACCGCCTTGAAGATGTTGATGTAACCGGAGCAGCGGCAGACGTTGCCGAGAAGCGCGAAGGCGATCTGGTCGTCGGACGGGTTCTCGTAGCGGTCCAGCAGCTGCTGGACGGCCAGGACGAAACCGGGCGCACAGAACCCGCACTGAATCGAGAAATTCCGCTTGAAGGCCGCCTGGATGTCGCTCAGGCCTTCCGGCGGGCTGACGCCCTCGATCGTGGTCAGCTCGTGGCCATCGGCCTGAACGGCGAACATGACGCACGACTTCATGGTCTGCCCGTCGAAGAGGACCGTGCACGCGCCGCAGACGGCGTGACCGCAGCCGACGTTCGCGCCGACCAAACCGAGGTCCTCGCGTACGAAGTCGACGAGCCGACGGCGCGGCTCGACATCCCGTTCGACGAGCTCGCCGTTGACTGTGGTTCGGATCAGCATCGCTCGATGGCGCGCAAGACGGCGCGGGCGGAGTACTCGACTGCCATGCGACGCCTGAACTCGGCGCTCGCATGGAGATCGTCTGGGGGAGCGGCATCCTCAACGGCGTGCGCCGCGGCGTCACGGACTGCGGCCTCTGCAGTGGGCCCCAGCGCGCGTTCGACGGCACGGAGGCGACGCGGTGTCGGCGCTATTCCCGCCATTGCGACCCGAGCCGTCTCGATCTCGCCGTCGTCAGCGACGACGAGCGCGGCCGCGGAAACGAGCGAGTAAGCAAGCTGGCGTCGGTCGAGATCGAGCCAGGCAGTCCCCGCTTCCGGACGAGGAACGCCGACGCTGACGCCGGTGATCAGCTCGTGGTTCGACAACGAGGTCTCGTGGCCGGCGACGTAGAGCTCGTCGAGCGGCACCTCGCGCCGGCCACCGGGGCCGGCGACATGCACGGTCGCGTCCAGGACGAGCAGCGCCGTCGGCAGCGACTGCGATGAATCGGCGTACGCCAGACCGCCCCCGACCGTAACGCGATGGCGGAGCGAAGGATCCGCGATCGTCCGCGCACACTCCGGGAGGAGCGGGATTCGCTCCACCAGAAGCTCCGAGCTCTCGACGTCGTAGATACGCGTCATCGCGCCGAGCCAGATGCGGTCTCCCTCTTCCCTGATGCCGCTCAGGTCGTCGACCTCGTTCAGGTCGATCACGTTCGCAGGGCGGACCGCACGCTCGTTGAGCAGGATCCCGAGGCTCCCCCCGCCCGCGAGCAGAACCGCGTTCGGCGCCAGGTCGCCGAGCAGGCGGATCGCTTCGTCGGTCGTCGTCGGTCGGTGGTAGTCGAACTCGACGGCCGTCACTGCGCGGCGCGCTCCTCGTGGAGCGACAGGTAGAGCGTGGCGCGCAGTGCCTCACCGTCCTGTGGGTTGTCGTCCGCGAGCTTCTTCAGGTCGGTCACGACCGACCTGTCCAACGTCGAGACGTCGGGCCAGTCGATCTCGACGAGATTCCCGGACGGATCACGGACGTACATCTGCACGGAGCCGTCCGGCAGCTCGTAGATATCCGAGAAGAACGCCGAACCGTCCTGGATGCCGAGCTCCTTCGCCTTGCGGTAGGCCGTCTCGAAGTCGTCGACATTGATCCCGATGTGGTGGAACTCGGGCGCCGGTGTCTCCCGCTGGAACAGGTGGAGCTGCAAGTCGCCGAGGCGAAGATACTGGACAGGGAACGCAAAGTTGTAGGTCGGGATCTTTTCCATCCCGAAGACTTCGGTGTAGAAGCGCACCGACTCGTCGAGGTCGCGCGCGGAGATGCTGACGTGGTTGAAGCCGGTCGCCTTCACCCAGCGTCGTCGGCGCGGTCGCCACCCGGGCCGTCACCGCTGTCGTCATCGGACGCCTCGCGGTACGAGGGATGCTCGTGCTCCTCCGGAGGCTCGTCGCCTTCCTTCATCCGCAGCGCTCCACCCTGAATGTCAGGACGGAGACTCTTCTCGGCCGCCTGCTCCCTGCTTTCCTCGACCCGCTCCTCCTCGTCGCCCATACGCTGCGAATGCCCCTGGAGAGGAATGTCAAAACGGCGCTCGAGCGTCCGCGGGCGCCTTCGACCGCGGCTTAGAATCGTGTGGGCCTTGAAACCGACCTTCTTCGCGACGCCGGCGGACTTTCGCACGTGGCTCGAGAAGAATCACGGCAGCGCCCGGGAGCTTCTCGTCGGCTTCCACAAGAAGGGCTCGGCCAGGCCGAGCATCACCTGGCCGGAGGCCGTCGACGAGGCGCTCTGCTTCGGCTGGATCGACGGCGTTCGGAGACGCATCGACGAGGCGAGCTACACCATCCGCTTCACTCCGCGTCAGAAGCGAAGCACGTGGAGCGCCGTCAACATCGAGCGGGCGAAGGAGCTCGAGCGGCTAGGCCGGATGCGAGCGGCGGGCCGCGCGGCATTCGAGGCGCGAACCGACGACAAGTCGGCGATCTACTCCTACGAGCAGCGCCACAATGCGAGGCTGGATCCGGCGCAAGAGCGGGAGCTTCGCGCGAACGAGCGGGCGTGGGACTTCTTCAGCGCCCAGCCCCCTTCCTATAGGAAGGCGGCGATCTGGTGGATCGTGAGCGCGAAGCGCGAGGAGACGAAAGCCAAGCGGTTGGCGCAATTGATCGACGACTCCGCGCACGGCAGGACGATTCCGCCGCTCACCCGCTAGAGCAACATGCTCACCGCGGCTGCCGTGTCCCGGTGCGCCGGGGTAGAACGTCGGCACTCATGCTCATGCGTGCGCGGATTTGCAACTCATTGCTCCATTCGGGGATTCCAGATGATCTCCCAGAGATGACCATCCGGATCGCGGAAGTAGCCCGAGTAGATACCCCACGCCCGGTCGTGCGGCTCATCGGTCACGGTCGCGCCGGCGGCCTTCGCCTGGGCGATTACGGCATCGACGTCGTCTTTGCTCGCAACTATCTGACCGATGCTGAACTCACCGGTCTTCGGGCGCTCCAACGGGACGCGGGCGTCCTTCGCCAGCTCGGTACGCGGCCAGACCGCCAACAGAAGGCCGCCGTCGAGCTCGAACATCGCAACGGCGCCTGCCGGGCTCTCCTCGTCGCCGGGGAACTCGCTGCCGACGACGCCTGGCGAATCGAGTCCGAGGCCGTCGCGGTAGAACGCGAGCGCCCGCTCGAGATCCTCGACCGCCAGCGTGATGACATTGATCCGGGGTTCCATTGGTTCCTCCTACAGACCGGGTGATCAGGACGGAATCATCGACCGGGAAGAAATCGCCGCCGCGGCCCGTCTTGACAAAACCCTGAGTGTTTAGTCAAATGACTTAGACACTTGCCTTAGCCAGACCAGGAGGTCAACGAATGGCTCGCAGCGCCGCTCCCTCGCTCTACCGCTCGCCGCAGGAGGCGATCCAGGCTCCGCAGGAGGAGTTTCTCTACGTCACTTGCCTTTACGAAGGCACCGGCGTAGATGCGCCGGACTTCCTCGCGGTGGTCGACACGAACGAGGGCCGCATCGTCCACGAGCTCCCGATGCCGAACATCGGCGACGAGCTCCACCACTTCGGCTGGAACCGGTGTTCGTCCGCTTGTCACGGCCCCGACCGGTCCCACCTCATCGTTCCCGGCTTCCGCTCGTCGCGCGTGCATGTCGTCAATGTCGCCGACGACCCGCGCAAGCCGCGAATCGAGAAGGTGATCGAGCCCGAAGAGCTGATTCGCAAGACCGGCTACACGCGCCCGCACACGGTGCACTGCATGCCGGGCGACAACGTCGTCATCTCGATGCTCGGGGACGCGGACGGGAACGGCGCAGGCGGCTTCGCCGTCCTCGATGCGAAGACGTTCGAGGTGAAAGGTCGCTGGGAGAACGGGGGCGAGACACCTCCGTTCAACTACGACTTCTGGTACCAGCCGCGGAAGAACGCGCTCATCTCGTCGGAGTTCGGCGAGCCGAACGCCTACGAGCCGGGCTTCAACCCCGACGACGTCGCTGCCGGACGCTACGGCAGCCGGCTCCACTTCTGGAACCTCGAGGAACGGCGCCTCGAGCAGACGCTCGACCTCAGCGAGACCGGCCTCGTCCCGCTCGAGGCGCGCTGGCTCCATGACCCCGACGCCGACGAGGGGTTCGTCGGAGCTGCCCTTTCGAGCACCATGTGGCACTTCCACCGCGAGAACGGCAGCTTCGCGGCCGACCAGGTGATCGCGGTCGAGAGCGTCCCGCTGGAAGAGTGGCCGTTTCCGGTTCCCGGCTTGATCACCGATCTCGTCCTCTCGATGGACGACCGCTTCCTGTACTTCGCGAACTGGCTGCACGGCGACATTCGTCAGTACGACGTCTCCGACCGCGCGAATCCGAAGCTGACGGGCCAGCTCTGGCTGGGAGGCGTGATCGGAAAGCCGACAGACGCGCGACGTGAGCTGAGCGGCGGTCCGAACATGCTCCAGCTCTCGTACGACGGCCGCCGGCTCTATGCGACCAACTCCCTCTACTCGACCTGGGACAACCAGTTCTATCCGGAGATGCGCTCGTGGCTCCTGCGGATCAACTGCGATCCCAACGGCGGCATGGAGCTCGACCACGACTTCTTCGTCGACTTCTCCGATCGGCCGGGTGGCCCAGCCCGCACGCACGAGGTGCGATTGCAGGGCGGCGACTGCACCACGGAGATCTTTCAATGATCCTCGGCCACATCGCCGGAGCCCCCGTCGAGGAGACCCTCGTGCAGTTCGCGGGCACGGGCGCGGTGATGGTCACCGTGGTCGGGCTCCTCGGTCGAGCGAAGCTCGGACGCCTGCTGACCCGCTTCAGGCGCCGTTGACACCACACGCGACTAAGACGAGCAGCCGCTCGCAGGCGGAAGAGGCCCTCCTCGACGCCGCTGAGCGGCTGCTCGTCAACGTCGGCTACGCCGGCATCACCACGAGACGGCTCGCCGAAGAAGCGGGTGTCAACCACGGCCTCGTCCACTACTACTTCGGATCGAACGAGAACCTGCTCGTGCGCGCTCTCGAGCGCTTCACCGAGCGGCTGATCGCCCGACAACGGGAGCTGTACGCCGCGGACATGCCGTTCGTCGAGAAGTGGCGGACCGCAATGCGCTACCTCGTGAGCGAGGACGTCACGTACGAGAAGGTCTGGTTGGAGCTGCAAGCGATGGCGTGGAACCACGCTGACCTTCGCGCGCGGCTCGCGCTCGTGAATGCCGAGTGGCGCGCCGTGCTCACCGAGGCGTTCGAAGAACCGCATCGAGAGCTGGGAATCGACCTGCCGCTCGAGGCGCTCGTCTCGCTCGTCATCACGTTCAATGTCGGCATCATGGTGGAGCGCCTGGGCGGAATCGAGACCGGACACGCCGAGCTCCTGGACTGGATCGACGACTGGCTGGGGCACGCGAGATGACGGCTGTCGAGGCACCTCCTCGCGAACAGTCTCGCGCGCGGTATCCCGATGAGTCCGGCTACGTCGAGCGCGACGAGGTGCGGTTGTACTACGAGGTGTACGGCTCCGGCGACCGGACCGTCGTGCTGCTTCCGACGTGGTCGATCATCCACTCGCGCCACTGGAAGATGCAGATCCCCTACCTCGCGCGACACACGCGCGTCGTCACCTTCGACGGCCGCGGCAACGGTCGTTCGGACCGGCCGGTCGGCGTGGCCGCCTACGTCGAAGACGAGTTCGCCGCCGACACGCTCGCCGTAATGGACGCCACCGGTACCGAACGCGCGACGCTCGTAGGCGTTTCGTGCGGAGCAGTCTTCGGGACGATCCTCGCGGCCGACTACCCCGACCGCGTCGACGGAATCGTCTACATCGCGCCGGCGGTGGGTCTCGCCCCCGGCCACCCGGAACGGCAGGTCTACGCATTCGACGAGGAGTACGACACGGACGAAGGCTGGGCGAAGTACAACAGCTACTTCTGGTCGCGAAGCTACCGGGAGTTCCTCGAGTATTTCTTCGCGCAGAGCTTCTCCGAGCCGCACTCGACGAAGCAGATCGAAGACGCGGTCGGGTGGGGGCTCCAGACGGATCCGGAGACCCTTGCCGACACGAGTCGGGCGCTCTCGCTGTGCCGCCTCGACCGCTTCAGGGATACGTGCGCGCGCGTCCGCTGTCCGGCGCTCGTCATCCACGGCGACGATGACCGCATTCGCCCGCACGCGCAAGGAGCAGCGTTAGCGCAGGCGACGGCTGCAACTCTTGTCACGCTCGAGGGCGCGGGGCACCTGCCACACGCGCGCGACCCGGTCAAGGTCAATCTCCTGCTGCGCGACTTCCTCGCACCACCTTCGCCGCCGACGCGCTGGATTCGAGGCACGTCGCGACGCAAGCGCGCGCTCTACATCTCCTCTCCGATCGGCCTCGGCCACGCGTATCGAGATGCTGCGATCGCCGACGAGCTCCGCAAGCTCCATCCCGACCTGGAGATCGACTGGCTTGCCCAGCATCCGGTCACCGCGGTTCTCGAAGCACGCGGCGAGCGCATCCATCCGGCCAGCGCGTACCTCGCCAACGAGTCGAGCCACATCGAGAGCGAATCCGCCGAGCACGACCTGCACTGCTTCCAGGCGATCCGGCGCATGGACGAGATCCTGCTCGCCAACTTCATGGTCTTTCACGACGTCGTGCGCGACGAGCAGTACGACGTCTGGATCGGCGACGAGGCCTGGGAGCTCGACTACTACCTGCACGAGAACCCTGAGCAGAAGCGCGCCGCGTACGTCTGGCTCACGGACTTCGTCGGCTGGCTGCCGATGCCGGACGGCGGCGACCGCGAAGGCTTTCTCACCGCCGACTACAACGCGGAGATGATCGAGCACATCGCCCGCTTTCCGCGTGTCCGCGACCGCGCCGTCTTCGTCGGCAACGAGGACGACGTCGTTCCGGATGCGTTCGGGCCTGAGCTCCCGTTCATCCGCGACTGGACGCGCGAGCACTTCTCGTTCGCCGGCTACGTCACGGGCTTCGACCCGTCGGACTTCACCGACCGCGAAGCCCTTCGCGACGAGCTCGGCTACCGCGACGACGAGGAGGTCTGCGTCGTCACGGTCGGCGGCTCCGGCGTCGGCGGCCATCTGCTCCGCCGCGTGATCGAGGCATTCCCGGAGGCAAAGCGGCAAGTGCCGGCGTTGCGGATGGTCGTCGTGGCTGGACCGAGAATCGACCCGGCCACGCTGCCGCAGCACGTAGGACTCGAGGTTCGTGCGTACGTTCATGAGCTCTACCGGCATCTCGCAGCCGCTGACCTCGCTGTCGTGCAGGGCGGCCTCACGACGTCGATGGAGCTGACGGCGAACCAGAGGCCGTTCCTGTACTTCCCGCTGCGCCACCACTTCGAGCAGAACTTCCACGTGCGGCACCGGCTCCGGCGTTACGGAGCGGGACGTGCGATGGACTTCGACGAGGCGACGCCCGAGACCATCGCCCGCGCGATCGCCGAGGAGATCGGCCGTCCGGTCGGCTACCGGCCGGTCGAACGCGACGGAGCCGCTCGTGCTGCGGCACTCATCGCCGAAGTGTTCTAAACCTGACGAGGCGCCGCGGTTCCGGCCAGGTCCGAGGGACAGTCCCTGGGCCATGTCCGAGGGACAGTCCCCGGGCCAGGTCCCGCTGATCCACGCTACGTAGCGACCTGGCGGCCTGGCAGGCTTCGCCGAGATGTCCGCCGCTATCCAGCAGACGAGGCCAAAGATCGCCGGCCTGGAGCTTCCCGCCGCGCTCGACCGGCGATTCGATGCCTTCGTCTTCGACTGGGACGGCACCGCAGTGCCGGACCGCAAGGCGGAGGCTTCCGGAATGCGGGCCGCAGTCGAGCGGCTGTGCGCACTCGGTGCGGACGTCGCCGTCATCACGGGCACGCACATCGGCAACGTCGACCCGCAGCTCGGAGCGCGCCCGCCTGGCCCCGGCCGCCTCTTTCTCTGCCTGAACCGCGGCTCCGAGGTCTTCCGCGTCGACGCGAACGGCGCGGAGCTGATCGCCCGCCGCCAGGCGACCCCCGACGAGGAGGCGGCCCTCGATGCAGCCGCGGCCGAGGTCGTCGCGCGCCTTGCCGAGAGGGGGCTCCGCGCGGAGATCGTGTCCCAGCGGCTGAACCGCCGGAAGGTCGACCTCATCCCCGAGCCGGAGTGGGCCGACCCGCCGAAGGCGCGAATCGACGAGCTGCTGGCCGCCGTCGAGGAGCGGCTCGGCGCGCATGGGCTCGACCTGCACGCCGCGGTGGAGCTCGCGGTCCAGGCCGGCCGAGACGTCGGACTTCCCGACCCGAAGGTGACGAGCGACGCGAAGTTCGCGGAGATCGGCCTGACAGACAAGGCCGATTCGGCGCGCTGGGTGTTCCAGGAGCTGTGGCGGCACGGGATCGGCCCGGGTCTCGTGCTCATCGGAGGTGACGAGTTCGGGCCGCTCGGGCGACTCCCCGGCAGCGACTCGCTGCTCGTCGTGCCCGAGGCCGCCAGAGCGACTGCAGTCTCGGTCGGCCGCGAGCCCAACGGCGTTCCCGAAGGAGTCATCTCACTCGGCGGCGGCCCGCCCACCTTCGTCGCGCTCCTCGAGGATCAGATCCGCAGGCGCGAGCAGGGCGCCGTGCCACGGGTCGACGAAGACCCGGCGTGGACGCTGGCCGTTTCCGGGCTCAACCCCGAGCACGAGCGGGCCCACGAGGTGCTCCTCGGCCTAGCCGACGGAACGATCGGATCCACCGGCTCACCACTATGGCCGCATCCGGCGGCTCAGCCGCGCGTCCTCCCGGCCGGCATCTACACGGGCACAGGCCAGGAGACAACGCTCCTGGAGGCGCCCGTCTGGCAGCAACTCGATCACGTCGCACTCCCGGTGGCGGTATTCGAGCGTGCGCTCGACCTGCACACGGGCGTGCTGCGCCACGACCTCGCGACGAAACACAGCAACGCCGAGGCTGCGCTCTTTTCATCGCTTGCAAGGCCCGGAACGGTGGCACTTCGAGCCGCCGCATCTGAAGCCCTCCTTCCGGCAGAAGAGGTCTCGCCGACTGCACACTCGGTCGAGGCGACGTACGGCGGCGTGGCGGTCGCCCGTGCGACACGTCGCCGGACAACGCCCGGCGTGATCGAGCGGCTCGGCGCCTACGTGACGGAGACGTCGCGCGTTCCGCGTCCGGACGAGGCGTCGGCCGCGCTCGAGCACGCCGACGGCGCAGGGTTCGAGGCCCTGCTCGTGGAGCACCGGAAAACGTGGGCGGGCCGATGGGAGGGTGCCGATCTCGTCGTGGACGGCGATGCCGACCTCACGCTTGCCACCCGTTTTGCCCTCTTCACGCTGATGGCCTCCGTCCGCGATCACGATGAGGCTGCCGTCGGCGCTCGTGGGCTGACCGGACCGGGCTATCGCGGCCACGTCTTCTGGGATGCAGACGTCTTCGTGCTCCCGTTTCTGGCGGCAACCCACCCGCCGGCCGCCCGCGCAATGCTCGAATACCGACTGCGACGTCTTCCTGCAGCACAGGCCGCGGCGCGGAAACTCAAACGCGCGGGGGCTCGCTTCCCGTGGGAATCGGCGGCGACCGGCGAGGACGTGACGCCGCGCCTGGCACGCCTGCCTGACGGCGGCATCGTTCCAATCCGCACGGGCGACCTCGAGGAGCACATCACCGCGGATGTCGCCTGGGCGGCCGCCTGCTATCTCGACTGGACCGGCGACGTCTCGTTCGAGCCGCTCGCTCGCGAGCTACTCCTCGAGACGGCGCGATACTGGGCTTCGCGCGTCCGGATGGACGGCGCAGGCGCGCACATCTACGGGGTGATCGGCCCGGACGAGTACCACGAGCCGGTCGACGACAACGCCTTCACGAACGTGATGGCGCGCTGGAACCTCCGCCGCGCCGCCGCCGTGGCGGCGGAACCGGAGCGCGGGCGCTTTCTCCAGATTGCCGACGCGCTCGTCGACGGCTACGACCCGAGCACCCGTTTGTACGAGGAGTTCGCAGGCTTCTTCCGCCTCGAGCCGCTCGTCATCGCGGACATCGCCCCGCGACGTCCGATCGCCGCCGACGTCCTCCTCGGCCCCGAGCGGACGCGCGGCGCGCAGGTGATCAAACAGGCCGACGTGCTCATGATGCACCACCTCGTCCCGCACGAGGTCGAGGCCGGCTCGCTGGCACCGAATCTCGACTTCTACGAGCCGCGGACAGCGCACGGCAGCTCGCTCTCGCCGGCGGTGCACGCCGCCCTCTTCCCCCGGGCGGAACGTCCCGAGGAAGGGCTCGCCCCGTTGCGGCTCGCCGCGAGGCTCGATCTCGACGACCTGACCGCGACCACCGCCGGCGGCCCCCACATCGCGACGATGGGCGGAGTCTGGCAGGCGCTCACCATCGGGTTCGCCGGCGTGCGTCCGGACGGTGAGGCCCTGGCCGTCGATCCACAGCTCCCGGCGCCCTGGAAC
>JBKPMS010000105.1:0-12305 GCA_046732275.1 Actinomycetota bacterium
GCACGAGCCGGCGCCGACAGCCGCGTTTCGCTTTACATCTCGGGCCGCTAGACATTCGTAGGGTCTTCGGCTCGCCCGGCGGCGTCGGGTGTAGCCTGTCGCGCCATGGCGCGTGAATTCCTCTTCACCTCAGAGTCGGTCACCGAAGGTCATCCGGACAAGATCGCCGACCAGATCTCCGACAGCGTCCTCGACGCAGTTCTGCGCGACGACCCGAGAGGGCGCGTCGCGTGCGAGACGCTGATCACCACCGGGCTCGTCGTTGTCGCGGGGGAGATCTCGACGGAGACGTACGTCGACATCCCCAAGCTCGTTCGCGAGCGGATCTCCGACATCGGCTATACGCACTCGGAGTGGGGTTTCGACGCGACGACTTGCGGGATCGTGGTCGCGATCGACGAGCAGTCTCCGGACATCGCGCAGGGCGTCGACTCGTCATATGAGGTGCAGCACGACCCGGGCGACGACGATCCGCTGGACCGGATCGGCGCGGGCGATCAGGGAATGATGTTCGGTTACGCGACGAACGAGACGAAGGAGCTGATGCCGCTCCCGATCATGCTTGCGCACAAGATCTGCAAGCGGCTCGCGGAGGTGCGGAAGGCGGGAGAGCTGCCGTACCTGCGGCCTGACGGCAAGGCCCAGGTGACGATTCGCTACGAGGTCGACGACGAGGGGCGGCAGCGGCCGGTCGAGATCGAGCGTGTGCTGGTGTCGACGCAGCACTCCGACGGAATTTCGTCGGAGGACCTGATCAAGCCGGACATCATCGAGCGCGTCCTCCATCCGATCATGCCGCCGGACCTCTACGACGAAAAGCGGCTGCTGGACGATCGCGACTTCGTGTTCGTCAACCCGACCGGCAAGTTCGTGCTCGGGGGGCCGATGGGGGACACGGGCTTGACGGGGCGCAAGATCATCGTCGACACTTACGGCGGCGCGGCGCGTCACGGCGGCGGAGCGTTCTCCGGCAAGGACCCGACGAAGGTCGACCGGTCGGCCGCGTACGCCGCGCGTTACGTGGCCAAGAACATCGTCGCGGCCGGGCTCGCGGATCGGTGCGAGGTGAACGTCGCGTACGCGATCGGCGTCGCGCGTCCCGTTTCGATCGCCGTGCGGACGTTCGGCACGGAGCGGATCCCTGTGGAGCGGATCGAGGAGCTCGCGCGAGAGCACTTCGACCTCCGGCCCGCTGCGATCCTGGAGCAGCTCGTCCTACGCCGCCCGATCTTCTCCAAGACCGCGGCGTATGGGCACTTCGGCCGTGACGACCACGACTTCACATGGGAGCGCGCAGACAAGGCCGACGCCCTGCGCGATGCCGCGGGCATCGCGGCAGCAGCGACCGCTTAGCCGAACGCACTCCCTCAGAACCCGGGCGACGGCACGTCACAACGGGCCTTGTGTCCCCGAGACATGGCCGAGGGACTGTCCCCGAGACGTGGCCGAGGGACTGTCCCCGAGACATGGCCGGGGGGCTGTCCCTGGGACATGGCCTCCGAGGAGCCGGCCCTTTCCGGCGTTCCCGGCGGGCTACGCCGGGCGCACAAAAAGCCCGGCTGCGGCCTTCTCGCCGATGGCGCGCTCCTGGCCGTTCAGGCGCACCGTGACCTGGCCGGCTGCGGGCTGCGTCTCGCGGACCTCGATCTCCCTGCCGGGGACGAGGCCCTCGTCGTAGAACCAGTGCAGAAGCTCGCCGTCGTGCTCCGCGAGGCGGACGATCGTCGCATGGGCGCCTGCCTCGAGATCCGCCAGCGGCGCCAGCTCATGGTTCTCGGCCTGCTCGAAGTCGGGATCGACCGGCCACCCGTGCGGACAGCGGTCGGGATGGCCGAGGCGCTCCTCGATCCGCTCGACCATGTCGTCCGTGAACGTGTCCCCGAGTAGGTCGGCTTGCACGTGGGCTTCCGCAGCCGTGTAGCCCATGAAGTCCGTCAGCAGCCGTTCGATCACCCGGTGCTTGCGCACGACCTTCTCCGCCCGCTTTCGGCCGGCCGGCGTCAACAGCGCCTCCTTGTGCTCCCCACGCTCGATGAGCCCCTCGCCCTCGAGCCGCTTCAGCATCTCGCCGGCGGACGCACGTGAGACGCCGAGCATCTCCGCGACACGCGACGCGAGCGTCGGCGACCCCGCGCTGAGCGGCCTGTACTCCCCGATCGGGAAGGCGAGGAAGTAGATCGTCTCGAGGTACTCATCGATCGAGTGGCCTTGCGCCATTGCGGCATCGTAACCCTGACAATTGCTGTAAGGTCGCCCTTACATGGGGACGGGAGAAACCCTTCTACTCGGCGCGATTGCGGGCGCCACGATCTTCCTCGGGCTGCCGCTCGGCCGCTACCGGGACGCCGACGTCCGTCTCAAGGCCGTCTTCATGGCGCTCGCCGCCGGAATCCTCCTGTTCCTCTTTTTCGACGTCATCTCCCACGCCTGGACGCCGGTGGAGGAGGGCGCGGAAGAGCACGAGTGGGGCGACATGATCGGCTTCGGACTCCTGTTCGCCGGGGGCATCTCCGCCGGGCTCGCAAGCCTCGTCTACTACGACCGTTGGATGTCAAAGCAGCGCGGCAAGGCGCTGCTCGGGCCCGGCGCCGCGTCGACGGCCGAGTTCGAACGTTCGTGGATGGCGAAGCTCTCGGCCGGCCAATGGCTTGCACTCCTGATCGCTACCGGCATCGGTGTACACAACTTCGCCGAGGGACTCGCCATCGGCCAGTCGGCCGCAGCGGGCGAAGTGAGTCTCGCCGTGGCGCTCGTCGTCGGCTTCGCCGCGCACAACGCGACCGAGGGCTTTGGCATCGTCGGGCCGATGGCGGGGGACGAACACCGCCCGAGCTGGGGCTACCTCGCGCTGCTCGGGCTCATCGGGGGAGGGCCGACGTTCATCGGCACCGCAATCGGCCAGTCGTGGACGAACGAGTGGGTCGAGGTCGCGTTCCTGGCGATCGCGGCCGGATCGATCCTGTACGTCGTGATCGAGCTTCTCGCGGTGTTGCGACGAGTCGATGCCAAGGTGCTGATCACCTGGGCGCTCCTACTCGGGCTCTTCCTCGGCTTCGGCACCGAGCTGATCATCGAAGCCGCGGGCGGCTAGACCCGGCGTCACGCGCCGGAACTACGCTGGCCCGATCACTCGGTACGCCGCCGTCTATCCGCTCGTAACTGCGCGCGCGCTCGCGCGCGAGTTCACGTATGAGGTTCCGGACGGCGTCGAAACGGGCGCAGTGGTCGAGGTCCGGTTCGGGAACGCCCGACGACGAGGTGTTGTCACCGATGTCGACGTCGACCCGCCGCTCGGGGTTAAGCCAGTTCCCGTCGAGCGCGTGGTCGAGGAGCTGGCGCCCGCGCTCGTCGAGCTGGCGCTCTGGATCGCCGATTACTACGGGTCGACTCCGGGTCGCGCGCTCGGCCTCGTCGCGCCCGTGCAACGGAAGCCGCGCGGCGAACGTCCGCCGCCGGCGCAGCGCGATGCGCTTCCGGGCGAGGCCCAACCCGCAGAGCTCAGCCGGTCGCAACGGACGGCGCTCGACCGGATCGCCGCGGCCTTGGACGCAGGAGACAGCACGAGCTTCCTCCTGTACGGCGCAACCGGCAGCGGCAAGACCGAGGTGTACCTCCAGGCCTGCGCAGCGGCCCTCGAACGCGGGCGCGGCGCGATCGTGCTCGTGCCCGAGATCGCACTGACCCCGCAGGCGCTCGGACGCTTCGGCGCGCGCTTCGGCGACCGCGTGGCCGTCCTCCACTCCGGATTGACGGAGGCGGAGCGGCGCGACGAGCGCGCCCGCATCGCGCGCGGCGAGGCGCCGATCGTGCTGGGCGCGCGCTCGGCGGTGTTTGCGCCGGTGCCGCGCCTCGGCGTCATCTGCGTCGACGAGGAGCACGACGCCTCCTACAAGCAGGAGTCCGATCCGCGGTACGACGCGCGCACAGTCGCTGTGAAGCGCGCCTCCCTCGAAGGCGCTGTGGCGATCTTCGGCAGCGCGACGCCGCGGCCCGAGAGCTGGGGTCGCCTCGAGCATCTCGAGCTCGGCGGCCGCCTGGCGCGCCCGTTGCCGCCAGTGCGCGTCGTCGACCTTCGCCGCGAAGCCGGCTATCCGCTCTCAGCGCCGCTGCTCGCGGAGCTGGGCGCGATCACCGAGAACGGGGGGAAGGCGATCCTCCTGCTCAACCGCCGTGGCATCGCGCCGGCTCTCCACTGCCGCGCCTGCGGCACGACGCTCCGCTGCGAGAACTGCGACGTGGCTCTCGTCCTCCACGGCGACCGGATGTTGCGCTGCCATCACTGCGGTCACGCGGAGGCCGAGCCCGAGACGTGCCCCGTGTGCGGCTCCGCCGAGCTCGCCCGCCTCGGCGCCGGCACGCAGCGACTGGAACGCGAGCTGCAGGCGAAGCTGCCGGAGCTCGAACGGATCCGTCTCGACGCCGACGCGGTTGAGCGGCCCGGCGCAATGGCTGCTGCGCTCGCGCGCTTCTCCGCCGCCGACCGCGCCGTCCTGGTCGGGACGCAGATGGTCGCGAAGGGCCACCACTTCCCCGGGGTTGCGCTCGCGGCGGTCGTCGACGCCGACACCGGGCTCGGGCTTCCCGACTTCCGCGCGGAGGAACGCACCTTTCAACTTCTCACGCAGCTCGCCGGCCGCAGCGGACGCGACGCGCCCGGCCGCGTCCTCGTGCAGACCTTCCAGCCGGACTCGAGAGCGATCGAGCTCGCGGCGCGGCACGACGTCGACCGCTTTCTCGCCGGCGAGCTCGAGCGGCGGCGCGAGCTCGGGTATCCGCCGTTCAGCCACCTCGTCCGGATCGTCGTCGCCGGCCCCGACCCCGCCACGCCGTTGCAGGCGTTGACGGAGCTCAAGGCAGACCTCGGCGAGGACGAAGTTCTCGGCCCGGCACCGCTGCTGCGCCTGCGTGGAAAGTTCCGCGCGCAGCTCGTCGCGAAGACGTCGCAGCCGCGACGCATCGCCGCCCAGGCCGGCCGGCTGCTCAGCGCGGCTGCGCCGGCGATGCGGCGTGCCGGGCTAACGGCCGTCGTCGACGTCGACCCGCAGGGCTTCTGACTAGTCCCTAGTTCAACGAAGGATCGGCCGGCATCCGCGAGACGAGCTCGTACTGGCCGCCCTTCCTTCGCAGCAGGCTGCTCCAGAGCCCGTCGGGATCTTCGGTGAAGATGTCATCGACGCCGGCGGGCACGACAATCCAGTCTTCACGGGCGAACTCACCTTCGAGCTGATCCGGCCCCCAGCCCGCGACACCGGCGAACACGCGCGCGCGATGCACGCGCGGTGGTTCGTCCTCGAGTGCCTCGTCGAGCGCGACGAAGCCGACGTCCTCGAGCACGACGACGCCCGCCTCCTCAGGGTCCTCGAACTCCGCGAGCACCGTCACCCCCTCGGCGTTCACGGGGCCGCCGACGAAGACCTGCTCGTCGAGCTCGGCGAGCGCGTCGAGTTGTGGCACCGCTTCGCGCACCGTCGCCGCCGAGCGGCGGTTGACGATCAACCCGACGGCTCCCTCGTCTGTATGCGCGGTGATCAGCACCACGGTGCGGTGAAAGTTCGGATCGAGGATTGCCGGGGACGCGATCAGGAAATGCCCGGCCAGCGAGTCCACGAGGTCCCGTCTACCCGTCGGCCGGGAAACGAGACAGGATCCACTCGGCATCGAGGGACTCGCGCGTGTACGGCCTACCGTTCACGAGGACGAAGTCCCCGGTGCGCGGATTCATCGGCAGACGCGACTCCGCCGGGTAGTGCCGGTTGTGCCTCTCGACTAGCTCGTTGACTTCGTGAAAATCCCACTCTTCCGCGAGCTCGCGCCACGCGCGCGCGAAACCCTCGGTGTCGCCGCCGTACTGCTCGTGCAGCGTGCGGTAAGCGTCGGCGAGCTGTGTCTCGTGCAGCTCGATCGCGATCTCGATTGCTCGCAGCCGCCGCATCCACGCAAGTGGGCCGCCGAGCGCGGCGAGCTGCGCGGTCGCGTCGGGACGGAAGTTGCGAAGACGGCGGCGCAGCGGCTGCCCGACGAGCGGATTCGCGCGCAGATCCTCGGCGAGCGCCTCGCGCTCGGCGCGGTCGCGCGGAGTCTCTGCGCGCTCGACGCCCTGTCGCATGATCGCTTCGCGCTCGCGCCGTTCCACCACGCTAGTGTGCCCGTCGTGATGCGGGCATGACCAGTTCCACGGACTCCGCGGACCAGGTCGAGGGACAGGTCCGGCGCGAGGAGCGCAACCCGGAGCAGGAGGCGAGACGGCAGCTCGCTCTTGCTCAGATCCGGCAGTACCCGGACCCCGCGCTTCGCATGGCCGCGCGCCCGGTCGAGGACTTCGATGACGATCTGCGGCGCCTTGCGGAACGGATGTCCGACCTCATGGTGGACGCGAGCGGCGTCGGGCTGGCGGCGACGCAGGTGGGCGTCCTCCAGCGCCTGTTCGTCTTCGCACCCGACGCGGACCAGGTCCTGACGCTCGTGAATCCCGAGCTCGTGTCTCGGAGCGACGAGACCGAGGTCGACGACGAAGGCTGCCTCTCGATGCAGGGCGTGACCGTGAGCGTCGAACGCCCGACCGCGGTGCGAATCGCGGGGCGAAACGAGCGCGGCAAGAAGGTCGCGTACGACCTGGAGGGCATGGCTGCGCGCATCGCGCAGCATGAGCTCGACCACCTAGACGGCACGCTCATCCTCGATCGGACGACGCCGGAGGATCGGCGCAAAGCGCTGGCGATCCTGCGGCCGCGCGTTTACCTGCGGTAGTGCGCCTGGCCGTCGCCGCGACGGCGCCGTTCGGAGCGGATGTCCTCGAGCGGCTGGCGGCGAATCACGAGATCAGTGCCCTGCTGACGAGGCCCGACGCGCCGCGCGGTAGGGGCCGTCGCACCGGGCCGCCCCCTGCCAAGGAAGCGGCCGAGCGGCTCGGCATTCCGGTGCTGCAGCCGCCGCGGCCGGAGACCGGGATGGCCCTCGGAGCAGACACCGTCGTGGTCGCGGCGTACGGGCTCCTCATCCCGGAGGACGTCCTCTCGGAGCGCCTGTGGCTGAACGTCCATCCGTCGCTGCTTCCGCGCTGGCGCGGTGCGGCGCCGGTCGAGCGCGCCATCCTGGCCGGCGATCCGGAGACCGGCGTCACGATCCACAAGACAGTAAAGGCGCTCGACGCGGGGCCGATCGCCGCACAGCAGGCGTTCCCGATCGGTGACGAGGACGACGCAGGGGCGGTGTACGCGAAGGTTGTGCCTATCGCGGCCGAGCTGCTCGAAGGTGTGCTGCCCGAGCCGCGCTTCACGCCGCAGGACGAGGAGGGCGTCACGTACGCAGAGAAGATCACCGCTGCGGATCGCGCGCTCGATTCGAGCCGGCCGCCTGAGGAGCTCTTGCGACAGATCCGCGCGCTCTCGCCGCACATTGGTGCACGCGGCGAGCTGGAGGGTCGGCCGGTGACGATCTGGCGGGCGCGACTCGACGACGGCAAGCTCGTCCCCGTCGAGGTTCAGCCGGACGGCCGGCGGCGGATGGCCTACGAAGAGTTCCTTCGCGGCCTCCGTTGAGCCGATGAGTGTCTCTCCGGCACGACGTGCCGCCTTCGACGTCGTGCTGCGCGTCTTCGAGGAGGACGCCTACGCGGACCGTGCTCTCCGAAGTGCCGCGGCGAGTCTCGACGGCCGCGACCGCGCGCTCGCGCAGCGGCTCGCGTTCGGCACGGTGCAACGCGTCCGCACGCTCGACCATGCGATCCACACGCTCGGCAAGCGTCCGGTGCGCAAGCTCGACCCGCCGGTGCGCGCGGCGCTGCGACTCGGCGCGTACCAGCTCGGCTACTCGGACGTCGCCGAGCACGCCGCCGTCAACGAGACCGTCGAGCTCGTGCGCGCCGCGCGACTGGAGCGTGCGGTCGCGTTCACGAATGCCGTCATGCGCCGGCTCGCGGGTGGTCTTTCCCCGCTACTCCTCTCCCTGCCGGAGGCGACGGCAACCGATGCGGCGCTGAAACACTCGTATCCCGACTGGATCGCGGAGCTGTGGTGGCAGGAGCTGGGCCGCGACGAGACGCTCGCCCTGCTGCGCGCACAGAACGAGCCGCCGGAGCGCGTCGTGCGCTTGAACCGCCGCAAGCCGGATCACGTCGCCGGTCGTCCTGATCCGGATCTGCCGGATGCCCTGCACGTCGAGCGGATCGACGAGGACGCGCTCGCGGCGGGCCTCATGTGGCCGCAGAGCCGTGGCTCGCAGCTCGCAGGCCTGGTCGTCGGCGCCCGCCTCGGCGACCGCACGCTCGACCTCTGCGCCGCACCGGGCGGCAAGGCGACGCAGCTCGAGGGCGAGGTCATCGCGGTGGAACTCCATCCCGGCCGCGCGCGCGAGCTCGAGGAGAACGTGCGACTGCTCGGCGCGAACAACGTCACCGTCGTCAACGCGGACGCGACGAAACTCCCCGCCGAGCTGACCGGCTTCGACCGCGTCCTCGTCGATGCACCGTGCTCGGGTCTCGGGGTGCTGGCAGCACGACCGGACCTTCGCTGGCGCGCGCGGCCATTGCCCGAGCTGCAGCGCAACCTGCTCCGCGTCGCCGCCGCGCGGGTGCGGCCGGGCGGGACGATCGTCTATTCGGTGTGCACGATCAACTCGGAGGAGACCGAGGCCATCGTCGACGCGTCGGGGCTTCGCGTCGAGCCGCTCGGCCACGAGTGGCCGCAGTTCGCGCACGCGCGCCGGCCGGAGTTCCTGCAGACGCTGCCGCACCGACACGGCACGTCGGGATTCTTCGTCGCACGCCTGTCGTCTTAGAGTGGCGGCGTGGGCTGGAACGACTGGACCAGGAACGTGGAGGTGGAGCCGTCGCTCTACGCCGCCGACTTCGCGCGGCTCGGCGAGCAGGTCGACATCCTTCTGCGCGCCGGCGTGCGCATCTTCCACTTCGACGTGGGAGACGGGCACTTCGTCGAGCCGATCACGATGGGCCCGATCGTCTTGCAGTCGATCTCGAGCCGGATTCACGAGTCCGGTGCGCAGATCGACTGCCACCTGATGACGGAGGTTCCCGAGAAATACTTCGCGCCGATTCGCAAGGCTGGCGGCGACAGCGTCACCGTCCATTACGAAGCATGCGACGACCTGCCCGCGGTCTCGCGCCTCGCGCGTGAGCACGAGCTGCAGCTCGGCGTCGCGTTCAAGCCGGAGACTGATCCGGTCGACGCGATTGAGGCAGCGCGTTCTTGCCGTGCCGACATCGTCCTCTGCATGAGCATCGAGCCCGGCTACTCCGGTCAGAAGTTCATGCCGGACGCCCTGGACCGGATTCGAACTACCCGCTCGCTTCTGCCATCGGAGACGCACGTACAGGTCGACGGCGGCATCGAGCCCCACAACGTCGAGGCGGCACACGAGGCCGGCGCGTCCTTGCTGGTTGCCGGAACGTCGATCTTCGCCCACGAGGACATCGCAGCGGGGTACCACCGGCTCCTCGACGAGCTCGCATGAGCCTCGACCGCGCGCTGGAGCTCGCCGAGCGCGGGCGCGCCACGACACGGCCGAATCCCGTCGTCGGAGCCGTCGTCATGCAGGACGGCCGCGTCGTCGGGGAAGGGTGGCACGAGCGCAAGGGTGGCCCGCACGCCGAGGTCGTCGCACTCGCAGCCGCAGGCGAACACGCGCGGGGCGGAACGCTGTACGTGACCATGGAACCCTGCGCGCACTACGGCTCGACCGCGCCGTGCACGGAGGCCGTGATCGCCGCGGGCATCGGGAAGGTTGTCGCCGGCTCACGCGATCCGAATCCGGAAGCGGCAGGCGGGCTCGAGGTCCTGCGCGCCGCCGGTGTGGACGTCGAGGATGCGGGCTCGTTCGCGGCGCGCGTGCAGAACGAAGCGTGGCGGACATGGATCTCGAAGCGGCGCCCGTTCGTGATCCTCAAGCTCGCGCTGACGCTCGACGGGTACGTCGCGGTCCCCGGCGAGCGGTGGATTTCGGGCGACGAGTCCCGGCGGTCCGTGCACCGGCTCCGTGCGCAGGTGGATGCGGTCGCCGTCGGGATGGGAACCGTCCGCGCCGACGATCCACAGCTCACCGCGCGCGACGTCGATGCGGAACGGCAGCCGCGACGGCTCGCATTCGGACAGGGACCGCTCGCGGCGGGATCCGAGCTCGAGCTGCGTACGGGCGGCCTCGAAGAGGAGCTGGCCGCGCTCGCCGAGGACGGCGTGCAGTCGCTTCTGCTCGAAGGCGGCCCGACGATCGCCGAGTCCTTCTTGCGTGCAGACCTCGTCGACAAGCTGCTCCTCTACTTAGCGCCGCGGCTCGGTGGAGCCGGTCCGACCTTCGCGCCAAAGCTCGAGCACGCCGTCCCCTTGCATCGGATGACGGCCGAGCGCAGCGGCGACGACGTGTTGCTCAGCGCCTACGTGCACGAGCCCTGAGAGCTACGCGGGCGGCTGTAGCCGCAACGTCTGCGTCGCGTGACGGGAGAGCTCGTCCGCTCGGGGCATATCCTCTCGACCGAGTGCGAGCGCAAGAGCCGCCATCTCCGGCAACTCCGAAGCGACGAACTCGAGCAGCAACAGCGACTCCTCGTCCGCTGCCTGTAGATCGTCGAGCACGAGCACGAGCGGCTGGTCGGCCGCGGCCGAGCGAATCGCTTCGGTGACGGCCTCGAAGAAACGGAAGCGTCCTGCGTCATCGCCTCGCTCGAGGTCGGGCAGCGTCTGGCCGACGTCCCGAAACGCCTGCTTCCACGGCCAGTATGCGGGCGCTCCGCCGCCGCTCCAGCCCCGACCCCAAAGGATCCGGGCTCCGCGCTGTTTCCCGAGCGACGCAACCTCGTCCGCGAGCTTCGTCTTGCCGGCGCCGCTCGCCCCGACGACCAGGAAGAGGCGGCCGCGTCCGGCAAGTGCATCCTCGAGCCCGGCCTCGAGCAAGCCGAGCTCGGCGTCGCGGCCGACGAGCGGAGCAGCCGCGTGGCGGCCCGGAGTGCCGGCGGCGGACGACGGCCTTCCGCCCGCGGCCGCCCGAGCCGCGACATCGAGCGACGGATCCTGCGCAAGGATCATCCGTTCGAGCTCGGCGAGGGCGCGCCCGGGCTCGATCCCGAGCTCGGCGAGGAGCGCCCGGCGGGCCGCACGATACGCCTCGAGCGCCTCGGCCTGGCGCCCCGACCGGTAGAGCGCGAGCATCAGCTGAGAGCGGAGGCGCTCGCGCAGCGGGTGCCTCGTCACCAATGCTTCCAGCTCGGGGACGAGCTCGGCATGGTGGCCGAGCGCGAGCTCGGCGTCGATCCGGTCCTCGAGTGCGGCGACCTGGAGCTCTTCGAGCCGCGTGATCTCGTCCTGGGCAAATCGCTCGTAGGCGAAATCCGCGAGCGGCGGCCCGTGCCACAGCGCGAGGGCGCGCCGCAGCACGTCGGCGGCCTCCTCGACCTCGCCGGCGGCGAGTGCGGCGCGGCCTTCGGCGAGCAGGCGTTCGAAGCGGTCGCGATCGAGCTCGTCCGGCGAGACCCGGAGCTCGTAGCCACCGCCGACCGTCCGCAGCGTCTCGGCGCCGCCGGGCAGCTCCTTTCGCAGGGCGGAGATGCAGTTCTGCAGGACCTTGGCCGCCGTCGGCGGCGGCTGCTCGCCCCAGAGCTCGTCGACGAGCAGATCCCGGTTCACCGCCTCGTTTCGGTGCAGAAGGAGAAGCGCGAGAACAGCCCGCTGACGGACGCCGCCGAGCGCCAGGGGGCGCTCGCTGTCGAGGGCCTGCAACGGCCCGAGGATGCGGTAGTCCATGCGGTTTCGGCTGAACCTACACCTTTGTTACCGCGCAGTGGGCGGGAATGGGTGCCCGGTGTCTGCGGCGTTACTGCGACGCGCGATTGTGGCGGCGTCAGGTTTGGGAGGAAAGGAGCAGGAGATGATCCGCAAGCACTTCAGGATTCGGCGCTACGTCTTCGGGCTGGCGTTCGCCGCAGTGTTGATCGCACCCGCAGCAGCCCAGGCAGTCACCGGCATCACGAGCGAGGGGCCGGCAACCGGCGTACAGAAGACGGATGCCCGCCACGCAGCACTGCTCAGCAAGCAGACCGTTGCGCCGGCGAGCCCGCTTTCCGCACAGCCCACCGCGATCGGGCAGCAGGCCTATGCAGCGCGGTTGCAGGCGGCCGCCGACAGCTACCAGAGCACGGGACAGACCGTTCGCTCCGAGAACAGCTTCGGAGCTCCCGGCCCGAGCGCGGGCGGCGCGCAGGGCCCCGTCGCGGTGAAGACGGCCAGCGTTAGCTCTTCGAGCGGGTTCGACTGGAGCGACGCAGGGATCGGCGCGGCCGTTGCGTTCGGCATCGCCCTCCT
>JBKPMS010000106.1:0-29672 GCA_046732275.1 Actinomycetota bacterium
GGCCCACCAGCGTCGTGGCGACACGGCGGCTAGCCAAACCCCGTCCGGTGCAAGGCAAACAGGTCCCGCCGGTAGGCGGCCCGCCGAGGGACCGGGTTGCTGCACAGAGGGATGGTCACCACAAACAGAATCCGGCTTATAGGCCTGCTACGGAAAAAGCCCTGGAAACGGGGCTTTTTCTATGGACCCGATTCGCCGGCGACTCGTCAGGCTCGCCCCACGGCGGGCTGACTGCCGTCTCCGTGGAACCGCTCAGCGCGGTCGCCCGGCGTGGCCTCGCGGGCCGTGTCGGCTACGAGCCGCTCCGCGGGGGCGAGGCTACCAGCCTGGTTCGATAGCCACAAGGCGCTGAGGTCGGCGCTTGAAGCGGCTGTTGCACGGCGTCGGGCGGCACAAGAGGGTCGCGGCCGCGCACGGCGATGCTCGGGACGGCGCCCGCGCAGCGGCGCGCGCGCCGTCAGCTACGCGCCGACGGGTGTCGCGTCGTGCGCTGCCGCGGCCGCGGCGCCCCGCGGGTCGGAAGGCGCGGTGAGCAGGAAATACTCGCTCGGGCCCACTCTGCGTGAAGCGGTCGACGTCGAACGCCGCGGGCCGCACGTACCAGCACTGGGATACGCGGAGCGCCGTACAGGCAGCGGCGCAGGCGACCGCGTGGAGCTTCGAGCCCGTCAGACCGAGCTCGAATTCGTAGTTCCCGTTGACGTAGTAGCGCTGGTAGTGCTCCGCGATAAACGACAGCATTCCGTCGAGGTCGTCGGAGGGCAGCGCGACCGTGCTCGAGGAGTGGAAATCCTTCGTCGCGACCTCGGCCGCGAGACGTGCGAGCCGTGCCCGTGGAGAGTCGGAAGCGGGCACGATGATGTCGACGCGGTCGTAGTCGCGTTCGTCGATCAGCGACATCAGCCGTTCCTGCTTCGGCGATGCGGCGGCACAGAGCAGGCGGCGGCGCCCGTCGTCGGTGTCAGTGCTGAGCAGCTTGTCGAACGTGTAGGGACGCGCCTCTCCGGTCAGGATCCCGCTGAGAGCAGCGAGGAGCGTGTAGGAGTCACTCTTCTCGTGCGCGTCGAGCACGGCGGCGATGTCCTCGTTGAGCGGGTAGTGCACGGCGGCGCCGGTGTGCGCGACGACCACGATCCCGTCTCGCCGTAGGAGCTTCCTGACGGCCTCGAAGATGATCGGTTTCGCCAGGCCGGTGACGTCGACGAGCGACGGCCCGTCGGGGAGGGTGAATCCCCGATCAACGGCCGTGCGGTAGTCGACGACGTCCACATCGTGCACGGCCGTCCGCACCGCGTTCTCAACCTCGGGCCCGTGACCGTCGAGGGTGTACGAGATCAGAAGCGCTCGCGGCGGTCGGACCGCCTCGAACAGTGTCTCGGTCGAGCCCAGCGTGCGCTCCTCGAAGCCGCGACCGAGCACGATCGACTTGATCCCCAGCTCTGCGAGGTCGCTGAGGCCCACGGGCGTCAGTGCGGGAACGCGCTCACGTGCGAGATCGGCGAAGGGCGCGGTAGCCTCCTCTGCGTCCTCGGCGGCCTCGAACAGAGTGAGGGCCCGCACCTGCGGCGCCGAACCTTGGCCCTCGCGCGGCGGCACCGCGGCGACGGTCGGCTGCTCCGCTGTCGTCGCGTCCACTTCGCCCAGATCATCGTCCACGGCGGCGTCGCCGTCGTCTACGCCGCCGAGGTTGCGAAGAAGGATCTCCCGCGTTCGCTCGGGATGGGCCAGCCATTCCTCCAGGTCGTGCCCGGAGAGCTCGAAACGGTCGCGCTGCGAGAGGCCGATGAAGTTCGAGAGTCCGAACAGCTTGCGATATGTAAGGACGAACTGCGTGATCGGATTCGAGTCGCGCGTCTTGGTCCGGGGCGCGTCCGGACCGGCCTCGAGGACGAACACACCGGCGTCCATCAACTCGCGCAGCCGGTCCAGCTGCGCGCTCGCGTTCCCCGAGGTGACGCGCACGTACAGACTCGAGTAAGCCTGTCAGCCGGAAGCGGCTCGACGGCGACCTGTCCGCTTCGCCGCCTCGCTGTCGATAAGCAGCCTTCTCAAATGAAACGATTCCTTATCAACGCCGTTGCGATCGATGCGCGTTTTCACGTCTGGAGGAGAGAAAGCGCGAGTCGATGACAACACAGCGAGGGCACTTGCTTGCGTTTACCTTGCGCTTGCGATTCGCTTGCGCTACCCTGCGTAAGACATGGCACCCACGATGACTACGTCCCCGCTGTTCGCTCGGAACCTCCAACGGGTGCGACGGGCCCTTCGCGAGCTCGACGGCGGTGAGCTTCTGCCGGCGCTCGGCGTCCGGCTCGAGCACGCGCTCGAGGGCTCTGACGAGGCGACGCGCGAGTACGTGCGCTGCTACCACGTGCTGACGCTGCGAGTGCTCGACGAGGCTCACCGGATTCGCCCCGATGTAGTGGCACATACGGCCGACGGGCACCTCGCGCTAATTGATGTGAAGGGCACTCCGCGCCGCGCGCCGGTCGAGGCGCTGGAGACGGCCGCTGCCGAGGCGCCATTCGGCCCATGGACGGGCCGCTTTCCGCTCGAGGAGGCGGTTGCACTCGATCTCGCGAGCCGCGTTCGTCAGTTGATCGGACTGCAGGCATTCACACTGGCGCCGACCGATCACGGCGTTGGCGAGATGGTCGACGTCGATGATCTGACCGCTCGACGGTTCCTGCGCCGGGTGCGCTTCCACCTCAACCATCCGGACGATGAGCATCCGCTCCGGCGCCTGATAAATGCTTTCGGGCTGTCGAAGACGGAACTCGGTGCGCTTTTCAGCGTACGTCGGCAGGCGGTCGATCAGTGGCTCGAGCGCGGCGTGCCCGCAGAGCGACAGGAAAAGGTTCAGACGCTGATCGCCATCGCCGACCTCTTGGAGCGCAAGCTAAAGCCTGGCAGGCTGGCCGGGGTCGCGCGTCGCCCTGCCGACTCGTACGGCGGGAAGACGATGCTCGAGCTGATCGCCGCGGACCGCCATCGCGAGCTGCTGGAGCTCGTGCGCGACAGCTTCGACTGGGCGTCAGCCGCCTGAGGACATGGCCTACGGCCGCACCGTCCGCCGAGGCGGCTTCTACAACCGGCTCGCCGAGCCGGACTGGACCGATCCACTCGATACGAGCTACTCGCGGCAGCGCGGCGGGCGCTGGAACCCGCCCGGCAGCTTCGGCGTGCTCTACCTCAACCGCGACGTGCGGATGGCCCGCCTTCAAGTAGTGCATAAGCTGAGCGGGCACCCGTACGGGGTCGAGGATCTGGATGAGGCCGAACAGCACGACCTCGTCGACGTCGAGGTCGCCGAGCGCGAGTGGCTCGACTGCGTGACCGCCGCGGGCCTCGAAGTGGTTGGGCTTCCAGGCACCTACCCTCGTCATCGAAACGGCCGGCCGGTTCGCCATGCGGACTGCCAGGCGGTCGGCCAGGCTGCGTTCGACGACGGGCGGCCTGGAATCGCGTGCCGCTCCGCAGCGACCAGCGCGTCGCCGACCGATGAGGAGCTCGGCGTTTTCGACCGGGACGTGGACGCCAGCGTGCAGATGACTGGGAGGCACCCGTTCGCCGACTGGTTCTGGGGCGCACCGTCCTGAGACATGCCAGCCGAAGACCGCGCAGCCACGAAGTTGGTGACATCGGAACGTCGGTAACGTGGTGTGTCACCGACGCGCAAACTCTCCGCTACCCCGCCTTCGCGACCCGCCACTCGATCTTCTGACCAAGCGCAGCGGCGAACCGGGCGACGGTCGAGAGCTTCGCGTCGATCTCGCCAGCCTCGAGACGGGCAACAGCTGATTGCGATGTGCCCATGCGAGCGGCGACCGCCGTTTGGGAGAGCCCGAGCTTCTCGCGTCGTTCAGCGAGCTCGCGGAGCAGCTGTCGACGACGGAGCGCGGATTCGACGAGATCGGGGAACTCGGTGTTCCGCTCGCTACGCTCATCGACGATCTCATCGAGGAAGTCCCGCCGCTTGGCCATGCGCTCACCATAGCGTCGATGGAATCTCATTGCTGAGATCGAGCTTCCCTCAGCCTGGCCAGTCCGCAATCCGTCTTTCAGCCGGCACGATCTTCTCGGGAGTCATTTCGACAGTCGCGCCACCTGCGCTTCGCCTCGGTGCTTACGCCTCAGAGCCTGCTGATCGCGACGGACGCTCTCCGACCCAGCGCAGCCGCTTGATTGCCCCTCTGAGCTCGTGTGCATTCACGCGCGTGTGAGCGCTGCGTCGAGTCGAGGTGTTTGTGGCCGAGCAGCTCTTGGATCTGGCGCAGGTTCGCGCCGGCGCGCAGGAGCTCGGAGGCGAAGACGTGCCGGAGCGTGTGCGGGGTGACGCGCTTGCGCCCGCCGACGCCGCTTGCGTCGACGTAGTGGCGGAAGACTTGCCCGAGCTGCGTGTAGTGGAGCCGGCTGCCCTGCACGCCGACGAAGACCGCCTGCTGGGTCAGCGGGACGCGGGTTGCGTAGTACTCGGCGAAGAGGGGCGCGAGCGCGGGGTGGATCGGGATCGTCCGCTGCCGTCCTCCCTTCGCCTTTCGTACTCGCAGGAGCCGGCGCGACAGGTCGACGTCGTTCCAGTCGAGCCCGAGGAGCTCGCTGCGACGCAACCCCGCATAGGCCATGAGCGCGAGCAGCAGCCGGTCGCGCTCGGGCTTGCCCGGGAAGTGGCGTTCCCAGAGCCCCGGGCGGGCGGGCTGCACGAGGAGGCGCTCGAGCTCGCCCATCGTCAGCACGTCCGGCAGCGCCTCCCGCTTCTTCGGCGTGCGCAGCGGCAGCGCCGGGTCGCGGGCGATTCGCTCCTCCTCGACGAGGAACCGGAAGAAGCACTTGGGCGCCGCCGTCGTCCGCGCCTGACTCGAGACGGCCGGCCGGCGCTCCTGCTCCTCGGCGAGGAAAGCCCGGAGGTGCGTCACCTTCACCTCGGCGAGCTCGATCCCCTCACCCCGTAGGTAATCCAGGCACGCCGAAACATCACGCTCGTAAGCCGAGCACGTCATCGGGGCAAGCCGCCGCTCCGACCTGCAAAAGCGCAGGAAATCGGCCAGTTCCTGCGTCCATCGCTTCTTCATCACTCCTCCTTTGGGCAGCCTTCCGGCCCCCGCTGGAGCGACCCTGAGGACTATCCGGCTTACAGGCCTGCTATGGAAAAGCCCCGCACACGCGGGGCTTTTCTATCTCTCCACTGGAGGCGGCTTTCTCACGCTGCCCCGTGGCCGAAGAATTCAGCGCAGAGGCTGGAAGTAGCGGGTGGCGGCGTAGCGCCCAACCTTGCGCCCGAGGTTGGAGCCTTGCAGGTCGGAGGTGCGGAAGTGGAAGCCAACGCGGACGCGCGCAGAGTTGACGTCCTTGACGACCTCCCGGAGGCGGTCATAGGTGCGCGTGCGCGCCGCCACGGTCAGGCCAGGGGCTCGGCTGTCGAGCGAGAACGCGATCTTGCCCGTGCCGAAGAACGCTGTCAGCGCGGTGACAACCGCGCTGCTGTGACAAGCGTGGGCGGAGGGATACTCGGGGAAGTTCGGCGTCGCTCCGAGTGGCTGCCAGGTGGGGTCGGCCACTGTGTCCGGGTTGCCGTCGGTGTCTGCTAGATGGATCGCCTGATAGGGGCGCCAGAACCAGTAGTGGTACTTGGCGTCGAAGCAGGCGATCATCGCGTCGCCGCCCGCGACGTGCGCCATCGCCAGCATCCGTGCCGTTTGCAGGAGGTCGAGGCCGCGGACGGCGGCGAGGCGGAGCAGGCCGTCGTTCCACTGCCTGATGTCGTGGTCGGTCCAGAAGAGCGCCTCGCTGGTCTGGTCGGGCGTCCTCGTCGCGCTGTCAACGCGGCCAAGCTCCTTGACCTGCTTGAAGTCGTCGGCGTACTTCCGGCTGGTCAGCGCGTTCGGGTGGCCGGGGCGGAACTGGGAGGCGCGCTGAAGCGCCAACGGCCGCATCCCGGGCAGGCAGAGGCCGAGCACCGGCCCCGTCGGGTTGGGTTGCCAGACACCGGGCCCTGGCGCGGGCAGGCCGAGGTCGGTGAGCGCGGTGCTACACCCGCGGCCGTCGTTTGCCCGCAGCGCGAGCACCGCCTGTGCGACCTGCGTCCCGATCGTGATGCCGTTCGTGATCGCCGCCGCGTCGGCGGTGATCGCGTCCATGTAGTTCCTGTAGTCGGCGTCGAGGATCGCCTGGTTGGCGCCGAGCTGGGGCAGCAGGCCCGTGAGCGTGTCGTAGGCGGCGGTCGCGATCGCGGCCTCAGGAGAGGTGTCCGCCGGCGCTGCGGGGGTGGGCGCGTACGGCTTGTAGCCGCCGCGGATCGCCACCGTTGCGTCGTAGATGGCGACGTGCACGATGCCCATGTAGACCGCAGCCTCACCTGGGAACTTGTTGCCGAAGTTCTCCGCGCCGAAGACCCCGCTCGGACCGGCCGGGACGATCGCGCACCGGGCCTCCGTGCTCCAGAAGGCGACCGGTGTCGGCGCGGCCGGGTAGTTAGCGGCCGGGTTGCACTGCGTGGCCGGCGTTGCTGCGGCCCCGACACCGGCCGCGGATCCGACGAATGCGACCGCCCCCAAGAGAACGGCCAGAAGGGCAAATCTCGCTTTCACGGTTACTCCTTTCCTGACGAGACCGCTTCCACGACGCGAAGCGGCTCGAGCCCAGCCCGCTGAACGAGCAGTGCGACCTCTCGACTCGACGGCGCCGCGAACGTGAAGAAGCAGATCTCGTCGCCGGGAATGTGGATGGACCCCTCGAAGCCGACGCGTGTCCCCTCCCGCGTCATGGCTTCGGCGGCTGAGCGCGCCCGTCGCTCGCGTGCATGACGCTCGGCGGCGGCACCGCGCGCTAGGAACGTCTCGACGAGGTAGCTCGGCACCGGACCGACGCTAGGCCGTCGGGCTCAGTGTGAAATCGTGAGTCCCCCTGAACTTTGCTCGTCGGCCTCGGAGTCCGGCCGGTACACGCGCGCAAGTTCGACGCGCGAGCGCACACCGAGCTTCGCGTACACGTGCGACAGATGCGTCTCGACGGTCCGTTCGCCGAGAAAAAGGGCGGCGGCGACCTCGCGGTTCGTGCGCCCCTTGGCGACGAGCGCCGCGACGCGGCGCTCTGCCGCTGTGAGTCCTTCCTCGCGGGTGCGTCCACCGATCCGGCCGAGCTCCGCCCGTGCGCGCTCGCTCCAGGTCGCTGCGCCGAGGTCGCCGAACGTCTTCAGCGCCTCCTCGAGCGCGCTTCGTGCGGCCGCCTTCTGCCGCTGCCGTCTCCGAACAACGCCGAGCGCGAGCACGGCGCGGCCCCGCCCGAACCGGTCGTCGACCAGCTCGTGCTCCTGGATCGCCTGTTCGAGCAGCAATGCCGCGCCGTCGACGCGGCCTTCGGCGGCAGCGATCAGGCCGCGGCAGCGCATGACCTGCGCGAGCACGCGCGGTTGCGCCAACGCCAGAGCGTCCGCCTCCCAGACGGCGAGCACGGCCCCTGCTTCATCGATTCGGCCGAGCTCGAGCAGCGCTTCGACGTAGTCGGACGTCCACGGCCGCATGTGCGCGTTCCGCCAATCGACCGCAAACGCGAGCCGGTCGGCCTCGGCGAATTGGTCGATGCCGGACACGACGTTGCCGCTCCAGGAGTCGACGAGGCCCAACACGCCCGGGAACAATGGGCCTGCGACATGGATCTGCTGCTCGCAGAGCGCGAGCCCGCGCTCGGCAAGCTCACGGGCGAGGTCGAGGCGGCCGCGATACGCAGCGACCCAGGCACCGGGGAGCGGTGCGGGGTGCTCTTCGATTCCGTACTGGACCCCGATCTCGTGCGAGCGTGCGGCGCAGTCGGCTCCTCGTTCGAAGTTGCCGGTCCAGAGCTCGAGCCAGGCGAGAGTCCAGAGCAGGTCGGCCGCGAACCGCTCGTCCCGCTCGCGCCAATCGCCGTAGTCGCGCTCGAGCGCGAGTCTCGCTGCCTCGTACTCGCCGCGGTCGACCAGCACCTGACCGAGCACCGTCGCCGATCGCTTGACGAGCTCGGGATCGCCGCTCCGCGTCGCGATCTCCGACGCTCGCGCTGCGTACGCCGGGGCCTCGGCCGCTAGAACGGTCCGCCCCAGAAATGCGGCGGCGCTGAGCGCCAAGACGCGGAGCCCGTCGTCGTTGAGCTCCTCCGCCTCTGCGACCGCTTCACGCGCGTCGTCGAAGGCGGCCGCGAAGCCGCTCGTGAAGCGTTTGGACAACGCGAGCCGGATCCGGATTCGCAGGTGAAGGTCGGTCCGAGCCACGGCTTCGGCGAGTGCCTCCTCGAGCAGCGGGACCGCCAGCTCGTCGATCTCGAAGCCGGCGAGGAGCACGAGAACGTCGGCATGCTGCGGCCCGGGCCTCGTCTCGACCAGCAGCTCGCGCGCGATCGTCTGGGCGCGTGTCCACTCGCCCGCAGCTTGATGTGCACGTGCCGTCGCAAGCGCACGGCGATGTCGGTCCTCGACCTCCGCCGCCGGCGTAAGACGCAGCCCGTGCTCGTTGAGCTCCGCCGCAAGGGCCGCTGCGCCGCGCTCCGTCGCCAGCTCCGCAGCGTCGTCGAGCGCGCGTGCGATGTTCGCGTTTGGCGAATGAGTGGACAACGCAAGGTGCCGTGCACGTGCGAGCGGGTCGTCGACGATCTCTGCTAGCCGTCCATGGACGCTCATGTCGTACGCGGCCGAGGCCAACAGTGGGTGGGTGAAGCGAACCGTCCCGCGCTCGCGCGCGATCACACCTGCCTCGACGGCCGGTGCAAGCACCTCGGGCGCGACGCCGGCGCGCTCGAGCAGGGAATCCGACGCCGTTCCGGCCGCTGCGGCGAGCGCGAGCGCCGCGCGGGCCTCGGGCGGCAAAGCGGCCAGCCGCCCGTGCACGAGCTCGTCCAGCGACTCCGGCACGGGCAGGGGTTGCGTCGGATCGACCTCTGCACGGAGGGCGCGCGCGATCTCGAGCGCGTAGAACGGGTTGCCGCCCGATTGCTCGTGAATGCGCAGCAGCGTCTGGCGCGCGAAGGCGCGACCGACGCGATCGCGCAGGAACGCGTGGAGCGCGCCGACGCTGATCGGGCCGAGCCCGAGCCGCTGGATGCTCGCCTCTGGGAGGGCCCGCTCGAGCTCCGATCGCTCCGCACCCTCAGTTCGTCGCTGCGCCAACAGCAGTAACACCGAGCTCGTGGTGACCCTCCGCACTGCGAACGCCACTGCGCCGGCCGACGCTGCGTCGAGCCACTGGAGATCGTCGACTGCGACCACCGGCGGCTGCCGCTCGCCGAGCACCTGGAGCGCGTCCCGAAGGGCGAGTCCAAGCGCACGCGAATCGGCGGCGCCGGGCGTTGCGTCAACGAGCAGGAGCGCGCGCTCGAGCGCACGCCGCCGAGGAGCAGACAACGCGGGCAGCACGTCGTCGAGGACCTCCTCGAACAGGTCGCCCAGCCCTACGTGAGCGAGCCCGCGCTCGGCCTCAGCCGGCCGCGCCGAAAGAACACGCCGGCCGAGGGAGCGCGCGTGCTCGATGCCAGCGAGCCAGACAGTCGATTTCCCGATCCCCGGCTCCCCTTCCAACACGAGTCCTACTGGCCCCTCGGCTGGACCGTCGAGAAACGCGCGGACCGAGCCGAGCTCTGACTCTCGTCCGAGGATCCGGCCTGTCATCGTCCTCGCACCAATCCTGACAGGGTTGGGCGCGACGGTCCGCTGCGCCTGCAGTCACAGCGTCAAGGGTGGATCCGCAGGGAATACGCAGCGACCGTTGCTCCCGTCGTGGTGTCCGTGCGCAGCTGGTAGAGGGGGCCGTCCGAACTAATCCGCAGAGGCGCGACGAGATTGTCTCCGAGTATCGGGCGGCCCGCGAGAGAGAAATGGGTCCCGCCGGTCGCGCTGAGCTGGAGGATCAGCTGCTCCCAGCGGGGCCCTGCGGAGATGTCGACCGGAACCACGAGCCGGGAGCCGACGAGTGACGGGGCGGCGCGTACGCTTCCGAGCCGCGTTCGGCTCGTCACGCGCCATGCGCGCACGATCCGGTCGTCACGGTCGACGAGCGCAAAGCTTGCGACCGTGTAAGAGAGTCGGCTGACGAGCTGCAGCCCGCCGGGGAGGGGCTCGAACGGAGTTGCGAGGCGCGCCCGTTCGCCGAGCGAGAGCGGTCGGCCGACAGGGTTGCTCAGCGGCATCCACGAGCCGTTCCCACCGAACGGCGCGCACCTCGCGCCACAGTCGAAGGCTGCGTAGACCGCGCCGCTCGGACCGATTTGCAACTGGGCAGTGGGGATGCCAGGCGGGATCGGCGCTTGCCAGCGGATCCGGCCGGCCGCCGTGAGCGAGTACAGATGTCTCTTGTTTCTCGCGCGACTGCGGTCGGCGGTGTCGGCGGCGCGGGCGTAGATCCTGCCGTTGCGCGCGAGCGCGAAGTCGTCGAACGCGAGGTTTCGTGGTAGCTGGATCGCGCGCGCCGGCTCGCTTGCGTGCCCGCGGCGCCAGACGAGGATCCGGTGCTCGAGCGCGTCGAGCATCCAGACCGAGCCATCCCGCGCGATGTCGAACGACGAAGGCCCCGAGCCACCGGGCGGGTCGGCGCAGCAGCTCAACCCGACGTGCTTCGCGTCGGCGCGGGCGACGAACGCGTCTGGCCTGCGGAGGTGCCCGAAGCGGTGAACGCCGAGTGAGACCTGGATCGGATGGGCGACGACCCAGACGCGCTGCGGCCGCTCGCGTCCGCTCGACGGGACGGTGACCGAGCGACCGGGGCCGCGGAGGACGGCGTAGTAATAGAGCCTCGAACCGGTGACGAGGCGACCGGGCATGTGCGCAACGAGCGCATCACCGCACACCTTGTCCCGGCGCATCGCCGCGACGTCGGTCGGATCCCCGGGGCAGTAGGTGCCGTGGACCAGCGGCAGGGGAGTGAAGGTCCGCTCCTGGTCGTTGCGGACGTAGACGGTGCCCGTGACTCCCGCGGGCAGGAGCGCGTAGGCGAGGGTGACCTGCCGGCCCGGCTGGACGAGCCACGGCGGCTGGTGATAAGGGGCGAGCTTTGGTGCGGCTGGGGCGGCCGCGAGCGTGCTCGCCGCAAACAGTGAGAGGCCCACGAGCACCGCCGCGCGGGCACCGAGTTTGAAGAGCGCGAACATCGTTTCCTCCGTCCGTGGATGTAGCCTGCTAACTGCGCGAGTGTGGCCGCGAGGAGGGCCCTCATCCATGGACGGCGGATAGCGGAATGATGGAATCTCGTTCCGGATCGCGCGTACAGACCGGAGTTCTCGCTTACGACCCGCACGAGGGCCGCCTCTTGTTCGTGCGGGACGGTGAGCGGCACGAGGTGGCGATCCGCGCCCAGGCGCACCGGCTCGTCCGCTACATGATCGAGCGCAACAGGGCTGCAGGCGGTTCGCCGGTGCTCTGCACGCACGACGAGCTCATGCAGGCAGTGTGGGGCGACGAGCCGATGCACACGCGCGAGGAGCTGGCGAAGCTCGTGTGGGAGCTCCGGAGGAAGCTCGAGCCGTTCGACGCGGCCGGGCTGATCGAGAACGAGCGCGGCGTCGGCTACCGCCTCCACGCCGAGGAGCTCGCGGACCGGACACCCACCGCTACGGTGCCGCTCGCGACGTCCGCTCGTCCGGGCCGCCGCTGGCTGGCAGTCGCGCTGGTTGTCGTCGCGGCCCTCGCGGCGGCCGCGATCGCGATCGCCCTGACAACGGGCTCGGCGAACAACGCGGGCCAGGGGCCCTCAGGTGAGGCGGCCCTGCGGACGTTCGTCGACCGAATCGAGAACGTCCTCGAGCAATCCGCCGCGGGGCGCCGCGAGGTTGGCGCCGCGCTGGCGGCCGGCCTCAACTGCGCGATCTCGCCGCAGGAGGCGGGCCGGCGAATCGGCAGCGTCGCCGACAATCGCCAGAGCGTCCTCGACCAGCTCGGCGGCCTGCAAGCGCCGACGCAGCAAGCAGCGGACGCCGTGACGCTCCTGCAGCGCGGACTGCAGGACTCGATCGAGGTCGACCGCCACTACCGCGACGGCTTCCGTGCGATCACGAACGCGCGCTGCCCGGTGCCGCGCAACCGCGACTTCCTGCTTGCGGCTCCCGCGGATGCACGGGCAACAGCCGCGAAGCGTCAGTTCGTCGCCGCGTTCAATCCGCTCGCCAAGCGCTTCGACAAGCAAACCTGGAGCGCCACCCGCTTCTAGGTCACCGAGCTCTTCGCTTTGACGAGTGCCGTCACGGTTTCGTTCACCGGCGCTCTGAGCCCGACCTCTTCCGCCGCAGGTGGGATCGCGCCGTTGATGACGTCGATCTCCGTCGAACGACCGGCGATGAGGTCGAGCAGCATCGACGGCCGCGCGTCCGGAATCTTCTCGCCAAACGAACGGACGTAGGCGACGGGATCGTCGAAGTCGAGCGTGATTCGGCGCGCACGGGCAACCTCGTAGGCTTCGATCGCGCAGCTCGAGGCGACGTGCCAGGCTGCTGGGTCTTCGAGCACCTCGCCGAGGGTGCGTTCGAGGATCGCGCAAGTGCCGCTGAAGCAGACGTTGCAGATGAGCTTCTCCCAGACGAGCTGGTCGACGTCGTCGTAGGCCTGCACGCGGAAGCCGGCGTCCTCCCACACCTTGGCGATGCGATGGATTCGCTCCGTGGCCGGGCCGTGGCGCTCGCCGAGCCGGAGCAGCTCCCAGCCGTTGTGGTGCACACGGCCGGGGCCGACGACCGAGGCGCCGAAGCCGCCGGCGACTCCGATCGCGACGCGCTCTTCACCGAGGATCGCCGCGATGCGGTCGGCGCTGCCGAGCCCGTTCTGGATCGGCAGCACGACCGTGTCGTCGCCCACGAGTGGCTCGGCGGAATGCGCTGCGGCCTCGACGTCGAACGCCTTCGTCGCGATCACGACCAGGTCGCAGACACCGACTTCCGCCGGCTCGGAGGTCGCGTGGATGCGGACGGTGCGACTTCCGCTCGCGCCCTCGACCGTCAGCCCGCGCGTCCGGATCGCCTCGACGTGATCAACCCATGTGTCAACCGCCCAGACGTCGTTCTCTGCGCTGCCCAGGATCCCCGCGTACACGGATCCCATCGCGCCGGCACCCACGACTGCGATCTTCACCCTTTGAGTATCGACCCAGCCGCTACGGTTCGCGCCTTGCAGCTCGGGCGGCTCGGTGTCTGGATCGGCGCGTTCACGGTCGCACCTGCCGCCGAGGCGCGCGCTGCGGCACGCGAGATCGACGAGCTCGGCTACGACACGCTCTGGTATCCGGAAGGGCTCGGCACGCGGGAGTCGTTCACGAACGGCGCGGTTCTGCTCGCTGCGACCGAGCGAATCCGGATCGCCTCCGGAATCGCGAACATCTGGGCTCGCGACGCGGTGGCGGCGGCAAACGCAGCGCGCGTGCTTGCCGACGCGTTCGACAACCGGTTCCTGCTCGGGCTCGGCGTCAGCCATCCGAGGCAAGTCGACCCACGCGGACATCGCTACGAGCGGCCGGTGGCTCACATGTCCGCCTATCTGGACGCAATGGACGAGGACCCGTTCGTGAGCCCCGACGCAACCGCGGCCGCGCGGCCCGCCGTGCGGCGGGTGCTCGCCGCTCTTCGGCCGCCGATGCTGAGACTCGCGGCTGAGAAAGCGCTCGGCGCGCACACATATCTGATACCGGTCGAGCACACGCGTCGTGCGCGCGAGATCCTCGGCCCGGATGCCCTCCTGATCGTCGAGCAGAAGGTCGTGCTTGTGGACGATCCAGCCGAGGCGCGTGCGCGAGCGCGCGCGGCCATCGCGTGGTACCTCGACACGCCGAACTACGTCGACAACCTCCGCTGGCTCGGATTCCGCGACGGCGACTTCGAGGACGGCGGGTCCGACGCGCTCGTCGACGCGCTCGTTGCGGCCGGGGACGAGGACGCGATTCAGACGCGCCTGCAGGAGCACTTCGACGCCGGTGCGACGCAAGTCGCGATCCAGCCGCTCGGAGACGGGGACCCCTTCGGCCGGGAGACGCTCCGCCGACTCGCGCCGGTGGCTCAGTCGCCAAGCGCGTCGAGGTAGCTGGTCAACGCCTGCTGTAGGCGTCGGCTCTCGGCGATCTCCTCCTCGAGCCGCCGGACCTCGTCTTCGAAGGATTCTCCTTCCGGCTCGTCCGTCTCGCCGACGTCGTACCACTCGTCATCGGGGTCGAGGTCAGGATCCTCGCCCTCCAAACCAGACGCGAGCACCTCTCGCGCGAGCTCCGCGTCTTCGGGCGGCATCCGCGCGAAGGCCTCCTCGTCGATGCGCGGGCCCTCGACCTCGGCGACGACGGTTTCCAGTTGCTCCCGCAATACCGTCTCCCGATCGCGTTCGAAGTCGAGGGCTTCCTGGGCCTGACGCCGACGCTGTGTGCGCGCGATCGCCTCGACATCCATGCGCGGAAGATACTTCGCGCGGATTGCATATTGTATGTTCCGCCTGTGGCGAGGGTGCTCCAGGAGGGCGAGCTGCTTGTCCGAAATGCAAGCGCCGCCGCGACTGAGCTCATCCGCGAGGCCATCATCGACGGCCGGCTTTTGCCCGGCCAGCGACTGAAGGAGGAGGAGCTCGCGCGCGAGCTCGGGATCAGCAGGACGCCCGTTCGCGAAGCCCTCCTCGTCCTGCAGGCGGAGGGACTGGTCGACGCCGAGCCGAACCGCGGCGCGGCCGTTCGCGCGCACGACGCGGCCGACCTGGACGACCTCTACCAGCTTCGAGCGCTGCTCGAGGGCTACGCGGCGCGGCGCGCGGCCACCCGGATCACGTTGGAGCAGATCGCGGGCCTGTGGTCGAGCTGCGACCGCTTCGACGAGATCAACGACCGAAACGTGCGGGAGCTCGTGAAGGAGAATCTCCTCTTTCACAACGCCATCCTCGATGCCGCCGGCAGCGTCCGTGCCGCAGGAATGGTCCGCAAGGTGATCGAGCTCCCGCTCGTCTACAAGTCGTACATCTGGTATTCGCCCGACCAGAAGGCGATCTCAGCGCACTACCACCGGCAGATCACGAAGGCGCTCGAGGCGGGAGATGCCGAGCGCGCGGAGCTCGTGATGAAGGAGCACGTCTTCGAGGGGCGGGACACGCTCGTCGCGCACGTGCGCGAGCTGGAGGGACAGGACTGACTGCAGCGTCGGTTGCGCAGGGTCCGGTCGCAAGACAGGCCGACGGTCCCGGTGCGCTCGCGGGCGTCCGCGTGGTCGAGCTGGGCATGCTGCTCGCCGGCCCGTTTACCGGTCGCCTGCTCGGCGACATGGGCGCGGAGATCATCAAGATCGAGCCGCCCGGACAGCCCGACCCCCTTCGCGAATGGGGGAAGGCGCGCTACAAGGGCCGGTCCCTCTGGTGGCCGGTCCAATCGCGTAACAAGAAGTGCTGCACCCTCAACCTGCGCACCGAGGCGGGACAGCGGCTCCTACTCGACCTCCTACGACACACCGATGTGCTTGTCGAGAACTTTCGCCCGGGGACGCTCGAGAAGTGGAACCTCGGCCCGGACCGCCTCCACGAAGAGAACCCACGCCTGGTGATCGCGCGCGTCTCCGGCTACGGCCAGACGGGGCCGTATGCGCCGCGTGCCGGGTTCGCCTCGGTCGCGGAGGCGATGGGCGGGATCAGGTACATCAACGGCTCGCCCGGCGAGCCCCCGCCGCGGATGCACATCTCCCTCGGGGACTCGTTGGCCGGCATGTTCGCCGCGCAGGGAATCCTCGCTGCCCTGTACCGGCGCGACTGCCTCGGGGGCGAGCGTGGTCAGGTCGTCGACGTCTCGTTGATGGAGTCGTGTTTCGCGCTGCTCGAGAGCACGGTGCCCGAGTACGACCGGCTCGGGATCATCCGCGAGCCCGCGGGCACGGGGCTGAAAGGCGTCGCCCCGTCCAACATCTTCAAGTCGAAGGACGGCGAGTGGATCGTCATCGCCGCGAATGCGGACAACGTCTTCCGCCGGTTGTGCGAAGCGATGGGACAGCCGGAGCTGGCAGATGATCCGCGCTTCGTGACGCATCTCATGCGCGGCGAGCATCAGGAGGAGCTGGAAGGGATCGTTGCGGAGTGGGCCGCCTCGCGCAGCGCGGACGAGATCGACCGCGTCTTGAACGAAGCCGGCGTGATCTGCGGACCGATCTACACGATCGCGGACATCTTCGCGGACGAGCACTTCCGCGCCAGGGACATGCTCGTCGAGTGCGAGGACGAGGAGTTCGGCACGTACGTTGCGCCGGGCATCGTCCCGAAGTTCTCCGAGACGCCGGGGACGGTGCGCTGGTCAGGGACCTGGGAAGAGGGGAGCCACAACCGCGAGGTGTACGGCGGGCTCCTCGGTCTAAGCGACGAGCGGCTCGACGAGTTGCGAGCGGAAGGCGTCCTGTGAGAGTGACGATCTGCGACGTCGGGCCGCGAGACGGCCTCCAGAACCAGGACAAGATCCTCGAGCCGAGCACGAGGGCCGACCTCGTCAACAAGCTCACCGACGCCGGGCTGCCGCGCATCGAAGCGTGCAGCTTCGTGAATCCGGCGCGCGTGCCGCAGATGGCCGGGGCCGAGGAGGTCGTCGAGGGCATCGAGCGCCTGGACGGCGTCGTCTATGCCGGCCTCGCGCTCAACGAGAGGGGTTACGAGCGCCTCGCGGCGACGGGCCTCGACGAGGTGCACTATGCGTTCGCCGCGACGGAGACGTTCAACCAACGGAACCAGAACGCCTCGGTTGACGAATCGGTCGACGCGGCGAAGCGAATCGTCGAGCGTGCGCACGAGGACGGGATCCGGGCGACGGTCACGATCGGCGTCTCGTTCGGCTGTCCGTTCGAGGGCGCCGTCGATCCGGCCAACGTCCTGTCGCGCGCGGAGCAGCTCGTCGCCGGCAACGCCGACGAGATCGTCTTCGCAGACACGATCGGAGTAGGCGTGCCGCGTCGGGTCGACCACCTCGTGTCGGAGGGAGTGAAGCTCGGGAAACCGGTGGGGGTGCACCTGCACAACACTCGGAACACGGGCTTCGTCAACGCCTACGCTGCGATCGACGCGGGAGCGGCCGTGCTCGACGCATCGGTCGGAGGCATCGGCGGCTGCCCCTTCGCGCCTCGCGCGACGGGAAACATCTCTACGGAAGACCTCGTGTACATGCTCCACGGCGAGGGGATCGAGACGGGGATCGACCTGGACGAGCTGATCTCGGTTGCCGAGTGGCTCGAGGCCGTGCTCGAGAGGCAGCTCGAAGGACAGATCTATCGTGCGGGCAGCTTCGCGCCCGTGGCCGGCTAAAGGAGGACAGATTGGCCTACAGGCTCGGAGTCGACGTCGGAGGGACCTTCACGGACCTCCTGCTCGTTCACGACGAAACTGGCGACCTGCATCGCGTGAAGACCCCGTCCACGCCCACTGACCCGGCGCAGGGCGTGCTCAACGGCGTGACGCGCATCTGCGAGGTCAGCGGCGTTTCGCCCGCTGACCTCGAGTACGTGATGCACGGGACGACGGTCGCAACGAATGCACTGCTCGAGGCAAAAGGAGCCCGCGTCGGGTTGATCACGACCAAGGGCTTCCGGCAGATCCTCCATCTCGCGCGCTCGCAGACGCCCGGCCCGCTCGCGGGCTGGATCATCATGGTGAAGCCCGACCCGCCCGCGGCGCTCGAGGACACGCGCGAGGCCGACGAGCGCATGAGCGCGCAGGGTGAGGTGGTCGAGCCCGTCGATGCCGACCAGGTGAAGGAGATCGTCCGCGACCTCGTCGAGTCAGGTGTCGAGTCGCTGACGGTCTCGCTGATCAACTCGTACGCGAACCCGGAGCACGAACGGCAGATCCGCGACGTGATCCACGAGCTCTATCCCGATTTCCCGGTCACGACCTCGTCCGACGTCCTGCCGGAGTTCCGCGAGTACGAGCGGACGCTCACGGCCTGCATGAACTCGTACGTCCGCCCGAAGGTCGAGGCCTACGTGTCGAGCCTCGAGAGCTCGCTGTCCGACCTCGATGTGAAGGGCGACCTCAACCTGCTTCGGTCGGATGCGGGCTTGATGACGACGAAGGTCGCCTCCGAGAGCCCCATCTACGGCATCCTTTCCGGCCCTTCGGGAGGTGTTGCCGGCGCGCTTCACGTCGCCGTTCGCGCCGGCTTCGACAACGTGCTCACCTTCGACATGGGCGGGACGTCGACCGACGTCGCACTCTGCGAGCACGGGCAGCCGACGATCGAGCGCCAGACGGAAGTCCCGTACGGGTGGGGGCTCCCGGGCGAGGTGATCCCGATCAAGGTCCCGAGCGTCAACGTCCGCTCCGTCGGCGCGGGCGGCGGCTCGATCGCCCACGTGCCGGAGGTCACAGGCGCCTTGCGAGTGGGACCGCAGTCCGCAGGCGCCGACCCGGGCCCCGCGTGTTACGGCAAGGGCGGCGAGGAGCCGACGGTCACAGATGCGAACGTCATCGTGGGACACCTGCCGCCGCGGCTCCTCGGCGGCGAGATCGAGCTCGACGTCGAAGCGGCGAAGGCGGCGGTGCAGAAAATCGGTGATGCCCTCGGGCTGGACGTGCACCAGGCGGCGGAGGGAATCCTCGACATCGTCAACGAGAACATGGCCGGCGCGCTCCGGCTCGTGTCGGTGCAGCGCGGCTACGACCCTCGTGACTTTGCCCTCGTCGCCTTCGGCGGTGCGGGACCAATGCACGCGAACGCCGTCGCGAAAGTGATGGGCTCGTTCCCGGTGCTCGTGCCGCCGGCGCCGGGTCTCTTGTGCGCAACCGGCGACCTCGTCGCCGACTTCCGTGGCGAGTTCGCCCGCACGTTCATCCGCACCGTCGACCGCACGACCGGCGAAGAGCTGCGCACCATTCTCGACGGCCTCGGCAGCGAGGCACGCGAGTGGCTCGAGGGAGAGGGCATTCCCGAGAGCTCGCAGCGGGTCTCGTACAACGTGGACATGCGCTACTACCGGCAGGGATACGAGATCCCGGTCGAGATCGACCCGGCCCTTCTCGCCGGCAACGGCACCGCGATGCTCGCGGAGCGCTTCAACCAGCTCCACGACCAGTTCTATCGCTTCAAGATGGAGGGGACGACCTGCGAGATCGTCAACCTCCGCGCCGTCGGCTACGGAACGGTTCCGAAGCCGCGCCTGCCCGAATCGGACGACGGCGGCGAGGCGGACTCTTCGCACGCCGTGGTGGACGAGCACGAGGTCTACTTCGGCGGCGAGTGGCTGCCGACCAAGATCTTCGACCGGTCGCAGCTCGTCCCCGGCAACCGCGTCGAGGGCCCCGCGATCGTGACGGAGTTCGACTCGACGACGGTCGTCCTGTCAGGCTTCGCCGCCGAGGTCGACCGGTACCTCAACCTCATCATCCGACCCGCGAACGGTCAGGGAGGAGTGCTGTGAACGGCGTCAAGGTTGCCGAGATCCCGGACATCAAGGTCGACCCCGTCACGCTCGACATCATCGAAGGTGCGCTGAAGAGCACGCGCTTCGAGATGGACGCGACGCTCTTCCGGACCGCGATGAGCCCCGTCATCCGTGAGCAGCACGACGAGTTCCCGATGATCACCGACCCGAACGGCCGCATGGTCGTCGGGCAGTTCGGCTCCTACATCTCCGAGATGCTCGAGACCTTCGACGAGCCGATCGTCGAGGGCGACGTGATCTTCAACTCCGACCCGTACAAGTGCGGCGGCGCGATCTCGCACATCAACGACTGGCTCGTCTGTCTGCCGATCTTCTGGGAGGGGGAGCTGATCGGGTGGGCGAGCATGTTCGGCCACCAGATGGATGCGGGCGGGCCGCTGCCGGGGTCACTCCCGACCGGCGCGAAGACCGTCTTCGGCGAGGGCATTCGCATCCCGCCGGTGAAGATCTTCCGCAAGGGCGAGCTGAACACGGACGTCCTCGGAGTGATCCTCAACAACGTCCGCATGCCCGAGATGAACCGGGCGGACCTGATGGGGATCATCGCCGGCTGCCGCACGGCCGAGAAACGGGTACACGAGCTATGCCAGCGGTTCGGCAAGGACACGTACCTGGCCGCCTGTCAGGCACTGCTCGACCGGACCTACAACGCGATGGCCAAGCTGATCCTCGCCGCCATCCCGGAGGAGCCGCAGTCCTTCGAGGACTGGATCGACGACGACGGACTGGGCCATGGACCGTACCGAATGCGGTTAACGATCTGGCGGGAGGGCGAGCACGCGTACTTCGACTGGTCCGGCACCGACCCGCAGGCGATGGGACCGGTCAACTTCTACCTCTCGGAAGCCATGTTCAAGATGTTCATCGGGGTCTACCTGATCATGGTCTTCGACCCCCAGATCCTCTTCAACGACGGCTTCTATCCGCTGCTCCACATCGTCATCCCCGACGGCAGCCTCCTGCACCCGAAGTTCCCGTCCGCGCTCGGCTGCCGCACGCACGGGCTGACGCGTCTCTTCGACATCCTCGGCGGTGCGCTCGCCCGCAAGAGCCCCGAGCACACGACCGCGGCCGGATACGGCACGAGCCCCTACATGCTCTATTCGGGCTGGGACCGCAACGGCGAGTTCTACTACCTGATGGAGATCTCGTACGGCGGCATTCCGGGCAGACCCATCGGCGACGGGATGGACGGCCACTCGTGGTGGCCGCTCTTCCAGAACATCCCGACGGAGTACCTCGAGGCGTACTACCCGGTGCGGATCGACGGCTACACGACGATCGAGGACTCGGGCGGCGCGGGCTTCCACCGCGGCGGCAACGGCATCGAGAAGCGCTACGTCTACCTCGAGCCGGGAATGGTCTCGATCCACGACGACCGGTGGCTCACCTACCCGTGGGGGATCCTCGGCGGAAAGCCGGGCACGCGCTCGGAGAAGATCCTCGTCCGGACCGACGGAACGCAGGAACGGCTGCCCTCGAAGTGCGACGAGGTGCAGGTGGAGGCGAACGACATGCTCGTCTACCGCACCGCCGGCGGCGGTGGTTGGAAGGATCCGCTCGACCGGCCGGTCGAGCAGGTGGAGGCCGACGTCGCCAAGGGCCTCGTCTCCGCGGAGAAGGCGCTCGACGACTATGGCGTCGTCGTGGGCGACGGCGATGCGACCGAGAAGCGGCGCGAGGAGCTGCGCGCTTCGCGCGGCGACGTCAAGGACTTCGACCTCGGGCCCGACCTCGACGAGATCCTCGACCGCGCCGAGGAGGAGACGGGGCTGGCACCCCCAGTGCCGCCGGAGCCGCTCTCGTGGGCGCCGATGGAGTCGCCCGAGGACGCGCTCCGCCGTGTGCGCGAGCTCGGCGACCGACAGATGACGCAGACCGAGTGAACGACGAGCTGCGCCTGACCGGCTTCCACGGCCGTGCCGGCTTCGGACAGCGGCCGGCGCTGATCGTCGTCGACGTGAACGTCGGCTTCACCGACCCGGAGTCGCCGCTCGTGTGCGAGCTGGAGGACGTGGTCGACGCGATCAGGAAGCTGCTCGACGAGGCTCGTCGAGCCGATATCCCCGTCGTCTACACGACGGTGTCGTACTCGGAGGGCGACAGGCGTACGGCCGCGACGTTCATCGACAAGGTGCCGGCCCTGCTGACGCTGGAAGCAGGCAGCCGCTGGGTCGAGATCGATCCGCGCATCGCTCCTCGCCCTGACGAGCCCGTCCTGAACAAGCTGTTCGCGTCTGCCTTCTTCGGGACGCCGCTCGCCAGCCTGCTGGCGAGCGCAGGGTGCGACAGCCTGATCGTGACCGGCGCGTCGACATCCGGCTGCGTCCGGGCAACGGCGGTCGACGCGCTCCAGCACGGCTACCGGCCGATCGTCCCTCGCGAGGCGGTCGGCGATCGCAATCTGGACGCCCACGAGGCGAACCTGTACGACATCGACGCGAAGTACGGCGACGTCGTCTCCGTCGACGACGTGGTCGCACACCTGGAGGAGCTCGCTGGGGCACACGCTCGCTGAGAAGATCCTGCTCGCCCACTGCGACGCCGACGACGTTCGCCGTGGCGAGGTCGTCATGGTGCGGTGCGACGTCGTGATGGCGAACGACGTGTCGGCGCCGCTCGCCTTCCAGGCGATGGAGAAGATGGGCGCCGAGAAGGTGTTCGACCCGGCGAGGGTCGTGATGGTCGCGGATCACTTCGCGCCCGCAAAGGACGTCCGGACCGCCGAGCTCTTGAGAGGCATGGAAGAGTGGTCGTTGGCCCAGGGCGTGACGTTCTACGGCCAGGGTCGGGGCGGGATCGAGCACACGCTCCTCTGCGAGGAGGGTTGGATCGTCCCGGGGTCCGTGATCGCCGCCGGCGACTCGCACACGTGCACGTACGGAGCGCTCGGCGCGTTCGGCACCGGCCTCGGCTCGACCGACATCGCGGCGTGTCTTGCGTTCGGCGAGTTCTGGCAGGCGGTGCCGGGAACCATTCGCGTCGAGTTCACCGGCGAGAAGCAGGAGTTCGTCACCGGCAAGGACCTGATCCTCGCCGTGATCGGTGAGATCGGCGTCGGCGGGGCGACGAATTGCGCCCTCGAGTTCGTCGGCGAGGGCGCGGCTGCCCTGTCGATCGACGAGCGCCTTGCCGTCTCGAACATGGCCGTCGAGGCCGGTGCCGAGACGGGATTCTTTCCTGCTGACGACAAGACGGCGGATTACCTCGCCGGCCGCACCGAACGGGTGTGGCAAACGGAGGTATCCGACCGGGACGCCGAGTTCGAGCGCGAGCTGACGATCGATCTCTCGGAGCTATCTCCGCTGGTCGCGCTCCCGCACCTGCCCGGAAACGTCGTGCCCGTGGACGAAGCGGCCGGGGTCAAGATCGACCAGGTCTACATCGGCAACTGCTCCAACGGGACGATGACCGACCTAAGGCAGACTGCGGAGGTCCTGGCGGGACATCGCGTCCACTCCGGCTGCCGCATGATCATCGTCCCTGCGACGCAGTCGATCTACCGTCAGGCGCTCGCCGAAGGTCTCCTCGATCAGTTCGTCGAGGCCGGCGCGATGGTGTCGACGCCGACCTGCGGCGCGTGCTTCGGCGGGCACATGGGCATCCTCGCGCCGGGCGAGCGCGCCATCACGACGACGAACCGGAACTTCAGAGGGCGCATGGGCTCGACCGAGGCCGAGGTGCATCTGGCAAATGCGTATGTCGCCGCAGCGGCCGCCGTCGCCGGGGAGATCGTCCACCCCGCGGAGGTCAAGAGCGGAGTGGCGGCATGATCGTCGAGGGCCGGCCCGTCGTGATCCCGGGCGACGACGTCGACACCGACGTCATGTATCCGGGCGCGTACTTGAGCATCGAGGACCCGGAGGAGATGAAGCAGCATCTGTTCGAGGGCTACGACCCGTCGCTGCGCGAGCAGCTCGGCGACGACGTGATCCTCGTGACCGGTCGGAACTTCGGTGTCGGCTCCTCGCGTGAGCACGTCGTGCAGGCGCTGAAAGCGTGGGGCGTGCGCGCCGTCCTCGGCAAGAGCTTCGCGCGGATCTTCCGCCGGAACTGCGTGAACCTCGGACTGCCCATCCTCGAATGCCCCGGCGGTGCGGAGGCGGCACGCTCCGGCTCGCAAGTCCGGGTCGACACCGTCAGCGGCCTGATCGAGGTCGACCATCGGCCGTTCCAGGCGCGCTCCACCGATCCCTTCGTCCTCGAGCTGCAGGAGTCCGGAGGCCTCATTCCCTGGGCCCGTGGGAGAATCGCGAAATGATCGTTCGCGACCGAGGCGACGACTGGCAGCTCGTGATGCAAACGGATCACGCCGACCTCTCCGGAAGCTTCGCGCGTGCGTGGGGCGACCCCGGGCCGCGACACGCCTCCGTCACGCTTGCCGCGCGTCGTCACGACGATGGCTGGGCTGTGTGGGAGCGCGCGCCGATGGTCGACCTGGAGACCGGCAAGCCGGTCAATTTCCTCGACGTCGGTGTGCCGGCGCATCTTGCTTTCTACCGCGCTTGCATAGCCGCAGTGACGGAGCAGGATCCGTACACCGGGTTGCTGGTGTCGATGCACGGGGCGGGCATCTACCAGCAGCGCTACGGCCGGGACCCGAGCCTGAGCGTCACGCAGGCGGAGGCGAACAGGCCGCTCGTGGACGCGTTCGTGAACGAGCAGGAATCCGGCTATTCCGACCGGATCGCGCAGGCCGGTGTGGACGAGGACGAGCGATGGCGCGACTACGAGCTGCTCCAGCTCTATGACCGGTTGTCGCTGTACTTCTGCATGCGCGACGTCGAGAGCGGCGAGGAGGCGGAGCTCCAGGGCTACCGGCTCGAGCCGATCGCTCCCTGGCACATCCGGATGCGGCCGTTTCCGTTCGGCGAGGAGCCGGCGACGTTCTCACTCGTGCGACGCGTCTTCCCGAAGAACGGACAGGGCGACATCCTCGCGCTACCGCCCGAACACGTCGAGATCGTCGTCGACGCTTAGTCCTCGACGATGCCGACCGCGCGGACCGGCGATCCGTACGCTGTCTCGAGCCTGAGCGGGAAGCCGAAGAACTGGAAGCGACGGCCGACGACGTCTTTCAGGTTGTTCAGGTTCTCGAAGTGGGTCACGCGTCGCTCCGCGCACGCCTTGTGCGTCGGGTACTCGTCCGTGAGGTAGACGAGGTCGGGGCTGATCGTCTCGACGCCGAAGATCTTGACCCCGTTGTCGGCCATCCAGTGGACGGCTTCGGCGGAGATCCCGGAGAAGCCGTCGAGAAACGCAGGGGTGCCGGCCGTTCGGTTGTAGTGGTCGGAGCAGAAGAGCAGGATGTCGCCCTCGCGGACCTCCTCGCCGGTCGACTCGAGCGCACGCTGCGCCTCCGCCGCCGAGACGTCATGGCCGCGCGGATACTCGCGGATGTCGACGCAGAGCGCGTCACCGCAGAACGTCTCGAGGGGCATCTCCGCGATCGGCTCGCCCTCTTTGTCGTAGTGGCCGAAAGCGTCGACGTGGGTCGCGGCGTGGTTCGACGTGATGATGATCTCCGCGTTGAACGACGGCCGTCCTTGCGCTGCGTCGGCGTGAAGGATGTGACGCAGGATCTGCGTGGGAGGAAAGAACGGGTGCAGCTGCGATTCGCGCGACAGCGGCTGCGAGAGGTCGATCACACGGCGAGCCATCGTTACTCCTTTCGGGCGATGTCCTTGCAGACCTGGACGATTCGCGGGATGAGCGCGGAGACGATCGTTTCGCCGGTCTCGAGTCGTGCGCGCGTCGCATCGCCGACGACGCCTGACGGCGTGATGTCGCGGAGCATGTCCATCGGCACGACGACGCCCGGCCCGCTCGGCCGCATCGCATAGCGACCGAGCGACGTCCACGGCAGCCCGGCTTCCCTGACCGCAGCGCCACGGTCGTACGCATCTCGCGTCGCCCGATCCTCGTAGACCTGCTGGCCGAGCGCGAGCGCGATCGAGGTCTCCGCCTCTTCGGCATGGATCATCGGGCCTTCGATGTCGGCGAGCACGTCGGAGGCGAGGTCCCACCACTGCACGAGGACCACCCGACGGCCGGTGGTCTCGAAGTAGTGGTTGACGGCGACCGTGAGCGCGGCGATGTTGCCGCCGTGGCCGTTGACGGCAACGAGGTTCTCGAAGCCGTGGTGGATGAGCGAGTCGCAGACCTCCCGAAAGACCTGGAGGAAGGTCGTCGTCGTGAGCCGCACGCTCCCCGGAAACTGCATGTGGTACCAGGAGAGAGTGACGTTCATCGTCGGCGCGACGAGCAGTGCGAGCCCGTCCTCGGCGCCGGCCTCCGCCGCTCGCGCGCAGAGCGAGCGGGCGATGAAGCAGTCGGTGTCGAGCGGCATGTGGTGGCCGTGCTGCTCGGTCGAGCCGATCGGGATCAGCACCGCGTCCACGCCTGCGGTGATTCGCTTGTCGACCTCGGGCCACGTCAGCCGCTCGATGAAGTGCTCCTCCATCGGATGCCGATCTTCACCGAATGTCAGACATCGTGCAATACTCGGCTGCTCTGCGAGCCGGAGGGGTGAGTGATGGAGGGCAAGCTCGAGGTCAACGGCGTCAACCTCTGGTACGAGATCTCGGGCGAGGGTGAGCCCGTCCTGCAAGTCCACGGCGGCGGCTTCGGACACTCGAACTTCGCGCCGGCGACGCCGGAGATCGCCAAGCACTTCAAGGTCGTCGACTACGACCTGCGCGGGTACGGCAACTCGGACCGGCCCGTCCAGGACTACGACATGGAGGTCTGGGCGGACGACCTCGCAGGCCTCCAGGATGCTCTCGGCATCGACGAGTCGCACATCCACGGCACGTCGATGGGCGGGATGATCGCGATTGTCTTCGCCGGCAAGTACCCGGAGCGGACGACGTCGGTCGTCATCAACTGCGCCGCGGCAAAGCTCGGCACGACCGGACGCCTGATCTTCAAGAACTGGATCGACATCGCCCGCATGGACCCGGACGGTCCCGGCAGCCGGACGCTCGCCGAGCTGATCGCCTGGCAGGCTCTCTCGAAGGCCTACCTCGAGACGCCTGACGGGGCGGCGGCGATCGACAACATCCAGCAGATCATGCGCGACTCGAACCGGATCGAAGTCTTCACGGCCGCCTGTCAGGCGATGTGCGACATGGACCTGAGGTCGTGGCTTCCGAAGATCACGGCGCCGACGCTCGTGCTCGGCGGCGACGAGGACGTGATGACGCCCTGGGACCAGGGCCCTGACGGCGCCGGGCAGGAAGCGATCTACGAGGGGATTCCGAACGCGGAGAAGCACGTCGTCCACGGCTCGAACCACTCGACGATCTTCGACAACACGCAAGAGCACGTCCGGGCGGTGGTCGACTTCTTCAAGCGCCACAGCCGGGACGGCCGAGCCACCTAGTGCCCGCAGTCGAGGAGTTCGGCGTCGAGCCGATCCCGGCGGAGCTGCGAACCGTCGGTTGGCGCGACCTCTTCGCGATCAACTTCACCTTCTTCCTCAACCCGGTCATGTACCTGCTCGGTGCGTTCGCGGTCGTCGACGGAGGACTGCCGCTCTGGTGGGCGGTCGCAGCCATGGTCACGGGGCAGGCGCTCGCCTATTCGATCCTCGTGGTCGTCGCCCAGCCCGGCGTCGACTACGGGCTGCCGGGTCAGGTGGCGATGCGGGCGTCGCTCGGCTTCTGGGGGGCGCGCCTCCTCAGCTCGCCGTACCGGGTCATCGCCGCCACGTACTGGTTCGCCGCGCAGGCGCTCACCGGCGCTCTCGGCATCCAGGCGATCATCGAGGCCTTGACGGGCGACCACGTTCCGCTCGTGCCCGTCGCACTCTGCCTGGCGGTCTTTCACGTAACCCTCGCGGTGCTCGGGTTCGACGTCACGCGCTGGCTGCTGCGTGTCGTGCTGCCCCTCTCGCTCGCCTTCACCGGGATACTCATCGGGCTCGAAGTGACGTCGGACAACCCGCGCTTCGCCGTGAGCCGCGTGTTCCACTCCCCTGAGCAACATCTGACGTGGCTCGGCTTCGCCACATACGTGACCGTGATGTGCGGGGCGTCGCTGACGCTCGTGACGAGCGTGGCCGACTTCTGCCGCTACACGCCGACACGGCGAGACATGCGTATCGGCTACACGGCTTCGGCGCTGACGGCCGCCGTCGTCACGACCTTCGTCGGCGGCTATGCAGCGGCGGCAACCGGCGAGACGAACCCGTTCATCGCTGTCGCCGATCTCACCTCGAGCGAGGCGCTGCTCGTGTTGCTCCTGGGGGCGATCGTCGTCCAGGGGATCGCCGCCAACATCACGAACGTCTACACCGCGGGGCTCTCGCTCGTGAACTCCGTGCCCCGGCTCGGGCGCTTCTGGGCGACGATGGCCGTGGGGGCGATAGCGCTCGCGCTGTCGGGCTTCCCGGACTTCGTCAACCACGCGCAACGCTGGGTCACCCACCTCGGCAACGTCGCGGCGCCACTTGCGGGCGTCGTCCTTGCCGACTACGTGGTCCTCAAGCGGCAGCGCATCGACGTGCCGGCCCTCTTCGACCCTGCCGGTCGCTACCGGTACCTCAACGGCGTCAACGTGACGGCCATCGTCTCGGTGGCGGTCGGAGTCGCCGTGTACTACGTCGTTCCCGCCGAATGGGTGAAGGTCGTCTGGGGAATCGGTGTCGGCGCCGGGGCCTACCTCGCGCTGGCGTGGCTGCAGGGGAGCGTGGCGCCACGCCTGGCGCGAGCCCAGGCGGAGGCGAGATGATGCGTGCGACCGGAGGAGACGAGTTCGTCCTCGACACGCCTGTCGTGCGCGGCTTCGTCGCCGATGTCTCGGCTGCGATCGAGCGCTCCGACTCGCCCGGGAATGCCTGTGAGGCGATCCGGCCACGGTTCGGGGAGCTCCTCGCCGACCCGGACTGGCTGCCGGCTCGGTACCAGGAGGCTGCGCCGCAGAGCGGCATGGGCGGCGGCATCGGCCAGTGGCTGCTCTACCGGGCCGCGGACGCGTCGCTCTCACTGTTCGCGCTGGTCGTCCCACCCGAGGCTCAGACCCCGGTTCACGACCACCTGGCCTGGGGCCTGGTCGGGCTTCAGAGCGGCACGCAGGAGGAGGAGGTCTACGCCAAGAGCGGAGCAGGCCTCCGGCTCGTCGAGACCCGTACGCTCGGCCCGGGGGACTTCTACTCGCTGCTCCCGCCGGAGGGCGACATCCACCGCGTGCGGACGATCTCTCCCGAAAACTCGGTCTCGATCCACGTGCTGACGAACGACACCGGGTGCGTCTGGCGGCACGTCTACGACCCCGAATCGGGTGCCGAAAAGCCGTTCAGGTCCGGCTACGTCAACGCGCCATGCGAGCCCGGCGCCGCGCGAGAGTCAGACATTTGACTACGGCCCTCGGCGGTTGTATACAAGACCCATCCTCTGTGGCGGCGCACGAGACCATTCAGGGAAGCGGCGTCGAGCTCGACGTTGCGTGGGTGCTCTGGCGCAGGCGCGTAGTCATCTTTGAGAGGGCGGCGAGGGGAAAGGAGATGGCATATGAGTGAACTCGAGGACTTCGAGTTCGATCCTCAGGAGTACGCCGATCAGCTCGGGTACACGGACGAGCTGACCCGCGGCGACTTTTCAGACCCGACGGTCCAGAGGGCGGAGACGCCTGAGGACCGGCGCCGAGGGCTAACCCGGCGCGACCTGCTCGTCAAGGGCGGTGCGGGGGCCGCCGCGCTCAGCGGTGTCGGCGCGCTTGCGGGGCGTGCCTCGGCGGCGTCGGCCGCGTCCGACGCTTATACCGGAACGCTCAACGTGATCACGCTCGGGGTCGAGTGGCCTGAAGGAGCAGAGCAGCAAGCTGAGAAGGACCTCGGCTTCAAGTTCAACGTCCAGGTCATGGGGACGAACGCCCAGGTGCAGAAGTCGATCACGGCACCGGGGAGCTTCGACATCGGCGGGCTCTACAACTACCAGTTCTTCCAGATCTGGCCGACCGGCAACTTCCAGCCTGTCGATCGCCACAGGATCAAGGCCTGGAACGACTTCTACCCGATTTTCACCAAGGGCAAGGTCCAGCTCAAGAACCCGAAATGCACGTCGGGTGAGGGCGACGCGCCGTACCGCGTGCTCTTCCTCGACCTCAACCACTCGACGGGGCTGCCGCTGACGAACCTCGGGCCGAAGAGCAACAAGCAGATCGTCGTCTGGTGGAACAGCGCGGCGAACAAGGCGTTCCGAGGCAAGCCGCAGCCTCGCTGGGTCGTCGGCCCGCCGGCCCATTTCAACATGGACTCGATGGGCTACAACGGCGACGTCATCAAGAAGCAGCCGGGC
>JBKPMS010000107.1:0-9312 GCA_046732275.1 Actinomycetota bacterium
GACGCGCTCCCGAGTATTTACCCGTGGGACAACGCCGGTACCCGATTTGCGTTGCGCGCGAGGGAAAGCCTCGGTTGCGTCCGCTGGACGAGCTCATTGCGCTGCCGCGACGCAGCAAGCTCATGCCCGAGCTGCAACGAGCGCTGGCAGCTGCGTCCCGCATGCATTGCCTTCGCTCCGACCTCGAACCGGTGCCCGTCCGGACAACGGCAACGACGAGCGAGGCGGGTGCGTACCGATTCCGCAAACGAGACCCGATCGACGTTCGCGTGTCGCGGCTCGGTGGACGGGCAACGCTCGGGTTCCTGCACGAGCTCGGACACCTGCTCGACCACCAGATCCACTACGACCGGAAATCAAGGGCCTGGGCGTCGAAGGTCCACCCCGCGTTCGCCCTGTGGCGTGAGGCGGCAGCGCGGCTCGAGACCCGCCCGCTGCCCGGCGGAAGCGGCCGCCAGCGCTACTTCCAGGCCGTCCACGAGGTGTGGGCGCGTTCCTATGCTCAGGCCGTTGTGGTGCGCTCCGGCGACGACGTCCTCGAGAGGTTCCTCGCGAACCTGCAGTTGGAGGATGACGCCCACGTCTGGCCGGCAGAGCAGTTCGATCCGGTCGCCTCGGAGGTCGAGGGCGTCTTCCAGCAGCTCGGGCTCACCCAGCTTCCGCTGCCTCTCGCCGCGTAACGGTTCTCCCCTTCAGGCGCCTTTCTGCGCCTCGAGCTGGCGCGGTTCAGCCGGCGCGTCGCCCAGATCGGGATGCTCCTCGAAGCGGTAGCGCACGATCGCCCTCTTTGCCGCGAGCACCTCGTCGAGCCGCTGCACGGGGCGGTCGTGCGGCGCCGAGCGGATCGTGTCGGGATCGTCGACGGCTTCCCGGGCGATGGCGAGCATCGCTCCTGCAAACGCGTCGAGCGTCTCCTTCGCCTCGGTCTCGGTCGGCTCGATCATCAACGCCTCAGGCACGACGAGCGGGAAGTAGACCGTCGGCGGATGGAACCCGTAATCCATGAGCCGCTTCGCGACGTCGAGCGCGGAGATCCCGTGCTCACGCTTGAGCGATCGCGCGCTCAGCACGAACTCGTGCATGCAGAGCCTCTCGAAGGGAAGGTCGTACGCATCCCGCAGCAAGGCGAGGAGATAGTTCGCGTTGAGCACCGCCGCCTCGGACATCTCGCGCAGTTGTGGCCCGTACGACCTGATGTACGCGTACGAGCGAACGAAGACGCCGAACGGTCCGGTGTAGCCGCGCACCTTGCCGATCGATTTCGGCCGGTCGTAGTCGAGCCGGAAGTCGTCGCCGTCCTTGACGATCGCGGGCACCGGGAGGTAGGGCTCGAGCCGATCGCGGACGACGATCGGACCGCCGCCGGGTCCGCCGCCGCCGTGTGGCTGCGAGAAAGTCTTGTGGAGGTTGATGTGAACGATGTCGAACCCCATGTCGCCCGGGCGTGAGATTCCACAGACGGCGTTGAGATTCGCCCCGTCGTAGTAGAGCAGCGCGCCGACCTCGTGGAAGATCGCCGCGACCTCTTCGATGTGCTCGTCGAAGAGGCCGAGCGTCGACGGATTCGTGAGCATCAAGCCGGCGGTCCGCTCGTCTACGAGGTCGCGCAGGTGCCCGACGTCGAGATTGCCGCGCTTGTCCGTGTCGACCTTCGCGAGCTTGTACCCGGCCATGGTGACGCTGGCCGGGTTCGTGCCGTGGGCGGTGTCCGCGGTAATGATCGTGTCGCGCCGGTCGCCTTCTCCGCGGTCCTCGAAGTACGCGCGCATCAACATCAGGCCCGTGAGCTCGCCTTGCGAGCCGGCAGCCGGCTGGAGCGAGCAGGCATGCAGCCCCGAAACCTCGATCAGGGCCTGCTGGAGCCGCCACATCAGGTCGAAAGCCCCCTGCGCGCCGCTTTCTTCCTGATGAGGGTGGAGGTCGCGGAACCCCGACAGCATCACGAGGCGCTCGTTGACACGCGGGTTGTACTTCATCGTGCAGGAACCGAGGGGATAGAAGCCCGTGTCGATGCCGAAGTTGCGCGTGGAGAGCTCGGTGAAGTGCCGGAGCAGCTCCGGCTCGGCGAGCTCCGGTAGGCGCGGAGGCTCGCTTCGTCGAAGGTCCTCGGGCACTCCCGCCGCCGGGAGGTCGTAGCGCGGGAGCTCGCCGCCGCGACGACCCGCCTGGGACTTCTCGAAGATCAGCTTCATCTCGAGCCCAGCACGTCGACGAGGCGGTCGATTTCCTGCGGCGACCGCCGCTCGGTGACGGCGACGAGCAATGCGTCGTCGAGCGCTTCGTAGTCGCGGCCGAGTGCGTAACCGGGATGGACGCCGCGCTCGCGGGCGTCGCGGATCGCATCCTCCGCGCTCCGTCCGACCCGGACTGCAAACTCCTTGAATGTTGTCTGTTCCGGAAACACAAGCTCGAATCCGGCGTCGGCGAGCCGTGTCTTCGCATACGCGCCGAGGCTCAAGCAGGTCTCCCCCAGCTCGCGGAGTCCCTGCGGCCCGAGCCACGAGAGGTACACGAGGCCAGCCAGCGCGAGCAGCGTCTGGTTCGTCGTGATGTTCGACGTCGCCTTCTCGCGGCGAATGTGCTGCTCACGGGTCTGCAAGGTCAGGACATAGCCGCGTTTGCCCGCGGTGTCTAGCGTCTCACCGACGATCCGGCCCGGCATGCGACGGATGTATTCCTGTCGCGCTGCAAGGAAGCCGTAGTGCGGTCCGGCGAACGACTGGTAGTTGCCCGCGCTCTGTCCTTCGCCGATCGCAATTCCGCAGCCATACGCGCCGGGTGCCTCCAGCACGCCGAGCGAGATCGGGTCGACGTGAGCCACCGCGATCGCTTCCGCCTCGTTCGCCGCAGCCGCGAGGTCCGGCGCCGGCTCCAGGCAGCCGAAGAAGTTCGGCTGCTGGAAGATCACGCAGGCGGCGTCTGCCGCGGCCCCGCGGACCTTGTCTGGGTCGGTCGTTCCGCCCCGGTGTGGAACCTCGACGACTTCCAACCCGAAGCCCGGAGCGTAGGTCTTGACGACCTGGCGAACCTGCGGATTCGTCGCCTCCGTGACGACGACCTTCGAGCGACCCGTCGCGTGCTTGGCGACGTAACAGGCATCGGCGGCTACGGTCGTCCCGTCGTAACCCGAGGCGTTCGAGACATCCATGCCCGTGAGCTCGCAGATCACGGTCTGGTACTCGAAGATCGCCTGGAGGACGCCCTGGCTCATCTCCGGCTGGTACGGGGTGTACGCCGTGAGCAGCTCGCCGCGCTGCAGGACCGCGTCGACGACCGCGGGGACGTAGTGGTCGTAGATGCCCGCTCCGAGAAACGACAGCTCGCGACCGGTGTCGACGTTCCGCGACGCCAGCTCTTCGAGGTGGCGTGTCAGCTCCTGTTCGGAGAGCGCTGGATCGAGCTCTAGCTCACGACCGAAGCGGACATCTGCGGGAATGTCGCGGAACAGGTCGTCGATCGACGAGACGCCGATTGCCGCGAGCATCTGCTCGCGGTCCCGCTCGGTCAGTGAGAGGTAGCTCAAATCAGGACTCGGCGACGACCCGCTTGTACGCCTCTACGTCGAGCAAGCTCTCGGCTTCGGACGCGTCGGCAAGGCGAATCCGCACGAGCCAGCCGTCTCCGTACGGGTCGGCGTTCACGGTCTCGGGCTCGTCGACGACCTTCTGGTTCACCTCGACCACCTCGCCGGAAAGCGGCGCGATCACGTCGGAGACCGCCTTGACCGACTCGACCTCACCGTACGCGGAGTCCCTCGTGATCGTGTCGCCTTCGCTCGGCGGCTCGTAGTGCACGAGCTCCCCGAGAGCGTCCTGTGCGAACCAGGTGATGCCGAGTAACGCCTCTCCGTCTTCGATTCGCGCCCAGTCGTGTTCCTTGTGGTACTTCAGGTCTTCCGGATAGGTCTCGGTGGCGGCCACCTACTCGTTCTCCTCTCGCTTGTAGATGGGTTTCTTGACGATCTGCGCGCGCCGTTCGCGGCCGCGGACGTCGATCGTGATCTCGGCTTCCGGGCTCGAAGCCTCGGCCGGCACGTAGCCCATTCCGATCCCGCGGTCGAGCATCGGCGAGTGCGTGCCCGAGGTCACCTCGCCGCCGCCCGCGATGGCCATGCCCTGACGCGGCACCGCCTTCTCCTCCATGACGAACGGGACCAGCTTCCGTTCGGGACCCCGCGCCTTGATCTCCCGCAGCTCCTGCGCACCGGTGAAGTCTGTGTCGAGCGCGCAGCACCAGCCGAGGCCCGCTGAGATCGCGTCCGTCTCCGGAGTGATGTCGTTCCCGTGGAGCGGAAAGCAAACCTCGAGGCGCAGGGTGTCGCGCGCGCCGAGCCCGCAGGGAACGATGCCGCGCGCAAGCACGGCGTCCCAGAGCTCCTCGGCGTCTTCCGCGGGTGCGAGCAGCTCGCAACCGTCCTCACCCGTGTAGCCGGTTCGGTTGACCATGCAGTCGACTCCGTCGATCGTCGCGTCGTCGAACGTGAAGGCCTTCGCCGGCGGCAGGCCGAGGCGCTCGATTGCACGCGGCCCCTGTACTGCGAGGAGCGCGTACTCGTCGGACACGTCACGCACGTCGGATCCGCGATGCTCGTGCTCCTTCAGCCACTCGAATCCCGACCTGCGGTTCGAGGCATTGACGATCAGCAGGTAACGGAACTCGTCGAGCCGGTAGACGATGAGGTCGTCGAGGATGCCGCCGCGCTCGTTCGTCAGGAGTGCGTACTGCGCCTCGCTGGGTGAGATCCGCGCCAGATCGTTCGAGAGCATGGCCTGGAGGAACGCGGTTGCCCGCGGGCCTTCGACGTCGAGCTCGCCCATGTGGGACACGTCGAACACGCCCGCATCCGTCCGGACCGCCTTGTGCTCAGGGATCACTCCCTCGTACTGGACCGGCATCTCCCAGCCGGCGAACGGGACCATGCGGGCGCCGAGGGCCACATGTCGGTCGTGGAGAGGCGTCCGCTGCAGCGTCTGCGCCATTCGCGGCCGATGCTAACGAGCGTCGTCGGAAAGGCGTCGCTCCGGCTGTGTCTCCAAAGGAGTCGCGGCCGGAGCGACTGACCGGGTCGTGGGGCCAACCGGGGAGGATGAACCCCAAGAGGGCAATCCCATCCGTACCGGACCGGCGAGGTTCTAAAACTCGCCGGTCGCCGAGACCGGCTCTCGAAGCTCGGAAAATGCGGAAGTTTCCGGCAGACAGGTCAGTCGTCGCGGAGGAACGACGGCACGTCCAGCACGTCCTGGGAGACGTCGAACCCCTCGCTCGACCGTAGAGCAGGGACCGGCGGCTCGTGCTCGGTTTCGCGGCGGCGACGCCGGCGGGCCTGGCCGCCGAAGCCCGTCGCGATTACGGTCACACGCACCTCGTCCCCGACGGAGTCGTCGATGACGGCCCCGAAGATCACATTGGCGTTCTGGTCGGCGGCGCCCGTTACGACTTCGGCCGCCTCGTTCACCTCGAAGAGACCGATGTCCGATCCCCCGGTGACGTTCAACAGGATTCCCGTCGCGCCTTCGATCGAGGCCTCGAGGAGCGGCGACGAGACGGCGATTCGCGCGGCCTCCGCTGCGCGGTTCTCGCCGGACGCGCTCCCGATCCCCATCAGCGCAGAGCCGGCGTCGCGCATGATCGTGCGGACGTCTGCGAAGTCGAGGTTCACGAGCCCCGGCTCGGTGATCAGATCGGTGATCCCCTGGACGCCCTGCCGCAGCACATCGTCCGCCATGCGGAAGGCATCGACGACGGTCGTCTGCTTCTCGACGACCTGGAGCAGCCGGTCGTTCTCGATCACGATGAGCGTGTCCACCCGGTCGCGCAGCTGATCGATGCCGTGCTCGGCCTGGTCGGCTCGCTTGCGCCCCTCGAATCCGAACGGCCGCGTCACGACGCCGACCGTGAGCGCTCCGATCTCCTGGCCCAACTCGGCGACCACCGGCGCCCCGCCTGTTCCGGTCCCGCCGCCTTCACCGGCCGTGATGAACACCATGTCCGCGCCCTTGAGGGCTTCCTTCAGCTCGTCGCGGCTCTCCTGCGCGGCGGCGAGGCCGATCTCCGGATCGGCGCCCGCGCCGAGGCCTCGCGTGACGTCTGCGCCGACCTGGATCTTCACGTCGGCGTCCGCCATCAGGAGCGCCTGCGCGTCCGTGTTGACCCCGATGAACTCGACACCCGAAAGGCCGGCGTCGACCATGCGATTGACGGCGTTGGTGCCTCCGCCGCCGACGCCGACGACCTTGATCACTGCGAGGTAGTTACCGGTCTGGCTCATGACGTTGCGGGCGAGCTCGGCCTAAAGCTGTAGTAAAGCGTTGGGGCTGCCGGGCGAGTCCTTTGGCGGAGAGTACGCCCGGCGACCTCGCTTGTCAATTGCAGGACTCTCAACCTCAACCTGAGACTTGAGCTTCGCGTCCGGCGACGGGGCGCTCCGGAACGGCGAGATCGAGATAGTCGGGGCCCCCGCCCGACGGCACTGCGAGCGCCGGCAGCAGCCCGCGCGCGATCGCAATCTTGAGCATGAGGTCGACCGGCGGACCGAGCCGGACCTCCAGGCCGTTGCGTAGGCCGAGCGTGAGCTGTCCACCGACCGCCTTCACGAACGCGATCTGCGGTGAGAATCCGCTGTGCACGAACGTTGCGAGCGACCGGGCCGCGAGCGCGCCCGGCTGGTCGGAGAGGAGCGCCCCGACCTCGATCTCGGTCGCTACCGGCAGCCAGATTCGCGGCAGCGTCGGTTCCTCCGTCCGCGCGACTGGAGCGATCACTCTTCCTCGCCCGGAGACGAGCCATGCGTCGGGGCCTCGTCGGAGGACCGCCACCGGCTGCTCGGGGTTGACCTGGACGCGGAGGGTGTGCGGGAAGGCTCGGTCCACGACGGCGGAGCGCACGGTCGGGAGGCCGCGCAGACGCTGCTCGACCTCGTCAGCGCTCAGCGCGACGAGGCTGCGTCCGTCGTAGCGGTGCAGGAACTTCCGCAGCTGGGCGGCGAGCTCCGGAGAGGCGCCTCTGACGTCGACGCGGTCGACCGCGAACATCGACGTTCCGCGGGCGAGTCCGTAAAGGCCCACGGCGATAAGGAGCAATGCCAGGCCGACGCCGAGGGAGCGTGGAGACGGAGCAAGGCGCGCGAGCTCGACGCCGCGGACGCGCGCGACGGTACGCAGCGGCAGGACTTTCTCTGCCATGCGCCTGACTTCGCCGTGGCGGCGAAGCGTCCTACTCCTCGAGCTGCGGGAGCTCCAGCGGGCCGAGGAACTGAACCTCGTGCTCGAGGACGACGCCGTACTGCTCGTGCGCGCGGCGGCGGGCTTCGGCCATCAGCGCGATTGCGTCGGCCGACCGCGCGTTGTCTGCGTTCTCGATGAAGTTCGCGTGCCGGGGTGAGATCTGTGCGCCGCCGATGCGATGACCCTTGAGCCCGCACGCCTCGAGCATGCGGCCCGCCGTCAGGTCGTGGTCGGGGTTCTTGAAGACGCTGCCGTACGTCCGTTTGTTCGTCGGCTGCGCCGCCTTCCTCTGGGCCTGGAGGTCCGCGACGATCGCCTTGATCTCGTCGACCGGCCGCGGCTTGAGCCGGAGCTCCACCCGCGCCACGACTTCGCTGTGGCCGAGATCGGAGTGCCGGTAACGCAGGCCCAGCTCGCCGGGCGTACGCCACTCCGCACCGCGTGCGTCGACGACGAGCGCCCGCTCCAGCACGGCAGCGAAGTCGGAGCCGTATGCGCCCGCGTTCATCCAGACGCCGCCGCCGGTCGTTCCCGGAATCGCGCACGCGAACTCGAAGCCTCCGAGGCCGGCAGCGCGCGCTCGATGCAGGCAGACGGCATTCGCGGCCCCACCCCCCGCGGCGAGGACGTCGCCCCTCACCTGGGTCCCGGCAAGGTCTCCCGCCAGCTTGATCACGAGTCCGTCGAACCCCTCGTCGGCGACGAGGAGATTCGACCCGAGGCCCACGGTCGCGACGCCGAAGCCGCCGTCCGCGGCAAAGCGAAGCGCGTTTTCGAGCTCGGCCACGGATTCCACACGCGCAAACGCGCGTGCCGGGCCGCCGGTTCCGATCGTCGTGAAGCGGCCGAGCGAAACTCCCTCCTCGAGCTTCAACCGGTTTCCCCGAGCAGCAGCGCAGCGGCGCGGTCGACGTCACCCGCGCCGATCGTGACGACGCGGTCGCCGCTCCGCAGCCGAGTGGCCAGGTACGCCGCGCCCTCCTCCACGGAAGGCGTCCACCCGATCGCCATCCCCGGACGGAGCTCGGCGAGAGCCTCGACGACGAGCTTCCCGGTCACCCCCTCGACCGGCTCCTCGCGAGCGGCGTACACGTCCGTGACCGCAACCTCGTCGGCGTCGGCGAGCGCCGCCGCCAGCTCGCGTGCCAGGTGGCGGGTGCGCGAGTAGAGGTGCGGCTGGAACAAGACAAGGAGCCGGCCGCCGTCCCGCAGAGCCGCGAGCGTCGCGGCGATCTCCGCGGGATGATGCCCGTAGTCGTCGTACACCTCGGCGCCGCGGATAACGCCCCTGAGCTCGAGACGGCGGGCGACGCCTGCAAACTCGGCGAGCACGCCTACCGCGTCGGAACGCGCAACGCCTGCGAGCTCGAGCGCGGCAAGCGCGCACGCCGCGTTTCTGCGGTTGTGCTCACCGGCAACACTCAGTGGGCCGTCGTAGGGCGGTAGCACCTCGCCTCGTACGGCGTGAGGCGCCGCTGCAAGCCACTCGCCGAAGAGCTGTTCCACTTCGGCGCGCGACGCGAAGGTGGCGTGATGGTCGAGATCGACGTTCGTGACCACGGCGATCTGCGGGCGAAGCGACGCGATCGTCCGATCCGACTCGTCGCCCTCGACGACGAGCAAGCCCGTGCCGGTCCCGGCGTTACCGCCGAGCTGCGGAACGTCGCCGCCGATCAGCCACGCGGGATCCCGACCGAGCCGATGCAGGCAGAACGCGACCATTGCAGTCGTCGTCGTCTTCCCGTGTGCGCCGGCAACGACGACGCACTCACGGAGACCGACGAGCTCCGACAGGAGCTCCGCGCGACTCCGCCCGCGGACACGTTCGGCAAAGGCTGTCGAAACGAACACCTCCCAACCCAGCGGCGGTTGAGGCGGATCGGCGGAGATCTCCACGTCGATGCCGTCGAGCCGATCGAGATACGGCGTCCGCACGCGGTCCCAGCCCCGCACCTCCGCTCCCCACGCTCGCGCGAGCAGCGCGTAACCGCTCATTCCGGCGCCGCCGATCCCGGCGATCCACATTCGACGGCCTTCAAGAGGCGAGGGCAACGAGCTCCTCCGCGATCTCGTCCGCCGCGTTGGGGCG
>JBKPMS010000108.1:0-7390 GCA_046732275.1 Actinomycetota bacterium
TTTGAAATTCAATGTTGTCAGTAGTACCGTCATCGATTCAAGTAGCGGCCACAGTTCGGGGGCGTGCGGCGTGAGGGAGTGCGGCGTGGTGACGTCTCCACGGGAGGGGGAGAAGATCGTTGCTGCGGCGAAAACAGAGAGGCGATGATTCGGCTCTCCTAGCGATCCCGGCGCGCGCAGCAAAGGCCGTTTTGGTCTGCGCGCTCGCGGCAGGCGCCTTGTGGCCCGCCGCAGCCGCGTGGGCCGACGAGACGCCGCCCGTGCCACCGCCGACTCCGACCACGACGACACCTGAGGCGCCCCCGCCGGATCCCTATACGGCGCCCGTCAAGTCGTCCCCGTCGAAGCCGAAGTCCACGCCTCAACCGAGCACGCACGTGACGCCGTCCGCGCCTACCGCGCCGGCGCGGAGCTATACGCCGCCGGTGCAGAGCCGGCCGGCGACGCCGACGTCCAACGCTCCGACGTACACGCAGCCGACGTACACGCAGCCGACGTACACGCGGCCGACGTACACGCGGCCGACGTACCGGGCGCCGACGTACCGCGCGCCGGCGAGGCGGGTCAAGACGCACCGCGCGGTGAAGAAAGTCGCACACAAGCCGCGGAAGCACGTCGTCCACCACCGCGTGAAGCCCAAGCCCGCGCCGGTCAAGGTGACGCTGGCACCCCTGGCGCACGTCCTCGCGGCGGCGAAGTCTCCGCTACCGGTGCCCGCATCGTCGTCGGATGGCGGGAACGATCCGTACCTGTTGCTCGCCGGGCTCGCGTTCGCGGTGCTCGCGGCCGCGGGCTTGTCACTGCATCTGCTGTCCGTCCGCGTCTTCCATGTGAGGTTCGAGTGAGATGAGGAAGCTGGCACCAGCGCTCGTCGCAATCGCGATCTTCATGGCGCTAATCCCTGCTGGTGCAACAGCTGCAGGGGGCGGCATAAGCCCGAGTTGTAGCCCTGCGCCGTCGAACTGCACAGGTTGGTACAAGGCCGCAGTCACGGTTCAATTCGTGATTACGCCATTGCCCGGCAATTCCGTGTCGCCCGGTTCTGAATGCGGTCCTTACACTCAGAGTCCGGACACGACTGGTGTGCCCAGGAATTGTGTCGTCACGTTCACCGATGCGAGTGGCAGCACGACCGCGAGTAGCGGCGTGACGCTCAAGAAGGATGGCACGGCACCAGTCATATCTGGCATAAGCGCAAGAGGCCCAGATGCAAACGGTTGGTACAACCATCCGATCGCGATCGGTGTGAATGCGAGCGATGCAACATCGGGTCTCGCGTCATGTAACTCCACAACCTACGGCGGACCGGATACTGCTGGTGGCGGCTTCACTGGCACTTGCACTGACAATGCTGGGAACGTCGCGAGTGGTGGTTCTTTCGCTTTCAAGTACGACGCGACGCCGCCGTCCGTACGTGTTTCGCTCTCGCGTGGACCCGACAGCGGCAATTGGTACAACCACCCGGTCGACTTCAGCGCCTCTGGTAGCGACAACCTTTCAGGTATTGCCTCATGCAGTTCCGGAAGCGTCGGTGGTAGCGGATCTGCGAACGCGAGTTGCAGAGACAATGCGGGTAACGTTGGCTCCGCTGGCGTTCCGGTCAACTACGACGCCGGAGCCCCGTCGATTGACAGCATCACCTTCGACCGGCCGCCCGACAGCAACGGTTGGTACAACCATCCGGTTCAGGTTTCGTTCCACGGGAGTGACGGCGCCTCTGGCATTGGAACGTGCACGAACGCGACGTACAGCGGCCCGGACACATCGAACACGACGATCAACGGTTCGTGTCGGGACAACGCGGGGAATCAGACCGGCGGCACCTCTGCGGCGTTCAAGTACGACAGCACCCCGCCGAAGATCTCGAACGTCGGCTTCGACTGGGACGACGGGACGGCCACGTTGACCTGGACGGCGTCCCCCGACACAACGGCGATCGAGATCGACAGGACTCCGGGGGCTGCGGGCGCTGAGCCGTCGGCGGTCTTCAAGGGCGGCCTTACGAATCGCTTCGAGGACACCGGCCTCAAGAACAAAGTCAAGTACGTCTACACGATCAACGCCTTCGACGAGGCGAGCAACAAAGTCTCCGACAGCGTCACGATCACTCCCGGAGCGAAGCTCTACTCGCCGGCGCGCGGCGCCTTTGTCACGAGCCCGCCGCTCCTCGCGTGGCGGGCGTATCCGGGCGCCAGTTACTACAACCTGCAGGTGTACTACGGCGTCGGCAAGTCGCTGCGACGCGTCGCGTCGGTCGCCGTGAGCGGGCGGAAGGTCCTGAGCACGTGGCCGGTCAAGCCGAAGTACCGAATGAAGAGTGCCTGGAAGTACAAGGGCAAGAAACGAGCGCTCTCACGCGGCCACTACCGCTGGTACGTCTATCCAGGCCTCGGCAAGCGCAAGGCGAACAAGTACGGCCCGCTGATCGGCTCGAGCGATTTCTACGTAACGAAGAAGCGCTAGAGCGACACGTTCCGGATCTCCCACGGGCGCAGCTCGAGCTGCTGCCCGGCGAACACGACCGGCTGTGCGTCCGCGCTCTCGTTCACAAGTCGGGCCCGCGCGGCCTGAAGGCTCGTCAACACGACTCGATCGTCTGCCTCGAGCGCCGGCCCGGCGTGTGTTCGGAGCGAACCGTTCTGTCCCGCACCGCCGGCAGTGAGGAACGGGTAGCGGTACTGCTCGGCGTGCTCGTGGACGGCCTCCGTGCCAAGCAGATACGCGAACGAGAAGCTGCACGGCCCGCGCAGCTGCGCCGCCGGAATTGGGAGGCTGGGGCCGGCCGGCTCCTCCCGCCACGGGTGATCGGTGCGGCTGATCAAACCGGTTGAGCGCAGGATCGTGAGCGCCAGCTCCTCGCCGACGAGCTCGTACTCGCTCACATGCTCCAGGAGGACCGCAATGCCGCCGGCGACGACAAACGCGCTTGCCGGAAAGGTCGGGATCGGTACTTCACCGTGGCCGCCTTCGACCTCTAGCCCGCGCCCGACGACCGCGAACTGACCTTCTGCGAATGAGCGGTCGGCGCGCTCTTCGAGCGGCACGTGAACACGGACGCGCTGGTCGTCGCAGGGATTGTCGAGGTCGACGCGGAAGCGGACGAAAGGCTCGTTCGCGCGCTGCTCGGCGCGGGTCTGCGTTTCGACGCGGGTCCCGTCCCAGACGTAGGTGCGGTGCAGAATCTCGACGCGACGTAACGGGCCGGTCTCCACCGTCTCGAGCCGCTGCTCCACGGGCTCGTCGACGAGCACATCGCCGTCCCGCGGCGCGTAGTTGTAGCTGTCACCGACATCCTTGCCGCGCACGATTCGTGTCAGCGCCGTAACGTTTGTGTCACGGATCGGTGCCGATTCGAGCGAGGGGTCAGACCCTGCGCGCTTCGCGCGCAAACTGGTCCAGCCGAGGGGCGGCGCCGGGATCACCGCGACCAGCCGTCGCTTCCCGGTCTCCCGTCGGCTGATCTCTTGCGTCGGTACTTGCGAGCCGTCCGGCAGCTCGAACGCAACGGCGTCCCAGTCCTGCGGCACGATTACGTCGAGCTCGACCATGTCGGTCCGCTCGCGCGGTGACGGGTTCACCATGACGAACGAGCCGGTCGGGCACTCCGCCGCGATGCGCTCGACGGCACGCTGCGCAAGCCCGCGGGCGATCTGCTCCGCCTCCGCGTAACGCACCAGCACCTGCGCCGATACCTCGTCCGCTGAACAACCGCAGATCGAGTCGTGCGCGGCGTTCTGGAACATCCGCGTCCAGGCCTGGTTCAGAAACTCTTCCGGCCACCTGCCGCCGCCGTACAGCGCCTGGAGCGGCTCGGCATAACGTTCGAGCCAGCGTTCGGCACGGCCGCACGCCGCTTTGAGGTCGATCCGCGCCGAGACGACGCCGGGGAGCAGATTGGCGCGCGCAGCGGAGCGCATCTCGCCGCGCCAGGTCGTCAAGCCGTCAGGCGCTGCGCCCTCGAGATACTCACCGATCGTCCCGAGCCTCGCGCCCTCCGGCAGCCGGGAGGCAAGGTCGCGCACGAGCGGCATGTGATCCGTCCCGACCATTCCGAGGATCTCGTCGTCGCCGAACCACGGTCGCATCTCCGACTCGAACGGCTCGATCGGTGGCTTGCCGGCGCCGTCGAAGAGGTTTGCTGCATTTCCGTAGCCCGCCGGCAGGTACTCGGCCACGACGGAGGAACCGTCGACCCCCTCCCAGACGAACCGGTGGAAGTCCACTGCTGTCGGCACACCGCGCCAAACGACCGCGGTCTGGAGGCCTCCGAGCCGGAGGATCTGCGGCATCTGCGCGACGTGGCCGAACATGTCCGGCAGGTAGCCGACGCGCATGGCGCCGCCGAACTCGACTGCGCGCGCGAGCCCCGCTTCGAGGTTGCGCAACGTTGTCTCGCCGTCGACGAGGAACTCGTCCACGAGGGTCTGCCAGGGGCCGATCGCGAGCCGCCCCGCCTCCACGAAGGCGCGAATGCGGCCCTCCGCCTCGGGACGGATCTCGAGGTAGTCGTCGACGGTCGCCAGCTGGCCGTCCAGCATGAACCGCAGCTCGTCGTCCGCCTCGAGCTGGTCGAGGACCTCGTCGACGACGTCCACCAGCGACATCCGGAACGACTGAAACGGGCGATACCACTCCCGGTCCCAGTGGGTATGCGGGACGAAGGAGGTCAGGTCTTGACGGAGCCGGCGAGCAAGCCTTGAACGAAGTAGCGCTGCAACGCGAAGAAGACGATCAGTGGGACGCCCATCAACAGGAAGGCGGCAGCGCTGAGCAGGTTGTACTCCTGTCCGTACGTCGATAACAGGTACGGGATGCGGACCGTCATCGGAGCGTTGTCCGGATGTCCTGCAAGGAAGACCAGCGCCATCAGTAGGTCGTTCCACACCCAGAGGAATTGAAAGATGCCGAACGAGGCGAGCGCGGGAACCGAGAGCGGCACGACGACCTTTCGGAAGATCTCGAGGTTCGAGGCACCGTCCATCCTCGCTGCCTCGATCAGGTCTTTCGGCAGTGTGATGAAGAAGTTCCTTAGTAGGAACACTGCCAGCGGCAAGCCGAAGGCAGTGTGCGCGAGCCAGATACCTAAAAATGAGAAGCCCTCGAAACCGAGGTGGGGCTCGCTGAGGTGCCATTCGCGGAACAGCTTCACCAAGGGGACGAGCGAGGTCTGGATCGGCACGACCATCAAGGCGACGACGATCAGGAAGAGCGTGTCGCGGAACGGGAACGGCACCCATGCGAAGCCGTACGCCGCCAGCGCGCCGAGCGTCAGCGGCAGGAGCGTTGCAGGAATCGTGATGATGAGGCTGTTGACCCACGCGTGGCCCATGCCGGTTGCATGGATCACGTCGGTGTAGTTCTGCACGGTCCAATCCCAGTGAGTGAGGGCGTGCCACCAGCCACTCGAGGCGATCTGGTCCCGCGGCCGCAATGACGTGACGGCCAGGCCCACTGTCGGAATGAGCCAGATGACGGCGACCGCGATCAGCGCGATGTGAACCGGCGTCCGGCTGACGAACCGGATGAGGCGTTCGCTGCGCGACCGCGCGGGGATCGGGACGGCCTGGTCGACGGTCGCCATCAGGTCACGACCTTCTCGCTGCGGAATCGGCGTACGTTGATGATCATGAACGGCAGCAGGAGCACGAGCATGATCACGGCGACCGCGGCACCGTAACCCGGACGGCCGTTCAGGAAGGTCTCCTCATACATTGTGAAGCCGATCACGCGACTCGAGGAGCCGGGACCGCCGCCGGTCATGACGTAGATGATGTCGAAGACCTTGATGACATTGACAAAGAGCCAGATCGTCACGACGGAGAGTGGCAGGCTCAGCATCGGGATCATGATGCGCCGGAAGATCGCCCACTCGCCGGCGCCGTCGACGCGCGCCGCCTCCATTACCTCAGCGGGCAAACCTTTGATGGCGGCGGAGAGCACAACCATGACGAAACCGACCGATGCCCAGATGTACGCGAAGATCAGGGCGTAGTTGACGAGGTTTGGGTTGCCGAGCCATGACTGAGGCTTTAGGTGGACTCCGTCCAAGAAGGCGTTCAGTACGCCGATCCCCGGATCGGGGCTGTAGACGAACAGCCAGATGATTCCGACCGCAGTCGCCGAGATCGCCATCGGAATGAAAATCGCCGATTTGATCACGCGCTCGTAACGCACGCGCACTGCGAGCACGGCGAGGGAGAGACCGATGGCGAGCGAGAAGCTGATGTAGAAGAGCACCCAGTGCAGGTTGTTGATCAGGGCTCCGCCGTCGTTCTTGTACAGGAGCTCCTTCGGGATGTTCCAACCATGGAACTTGCTCGTGTCGAGAAAGTCGGGATCGTTCGTGAGCAGGTCTGTGAAGTTGTTGAGCCCGACCCAGTCGAAGAAGTTGAACCGAAAGTCGCCTTTGTAGAAGGAAAGCCGGGTCGTGTAGTACATCGGGTAGATCAGGAAGAGGCCCAGCACGATCAGCGCGGGCAGGATGAAGATGAGACCCTGCAGCCGTTCGACTCCGGCGCGCACGCCTACGCGCCGGCCTTCCGCCGGCGGGGTTTCGATAGGGGTGGTGAGCGGCTGCGTGCTCATTCGCTCGAGCTCAAAACGAATGACGGCGCCCCTAGCGGGGCGCCGTCACATTGATCACGCCTTAGAACTGGCCTTTGATCTTGTCCTGGAACGTGGACAGGATGCTCTTGATGTTGCCGGGCTTCTGAATCACATCCTGGAGTGCGAAGCCCCACGTGTCGCCGAAGGCTCCCGGCAGCAGGTCCGAGCCGTCGAAGAGGAAGGTCTTCGCCGACTTGAGCTGCGCGGCCTCGGCCTTCGCGAGCACGTTCGGGTACTTCTTGACCTTCTTGTTCGGCGATTCGACCGCTCCAGTCGACACCCAGATCGTGCCGGCCGCCGGAGTCGAGATGTACTTCAGGAACGAGCGCACTTCGGCGTTGTCCTTGAATGCCGCGGCGAAGTCGGCCGCACCCACGACCGGATGGTCGAGCTTGGGCTTGATCGTCGGCCACGGGAAGAAGGCGATCGTCTTGCCCGGCTTCAGGCTCTTGTTCACGTCGCCTGTCGCGATTCCACCCACGAAGCCGCCCTCGAAGAACAGCTGTGCCTTCGGATTCGGGCCGAAGACGCTCGTGATGCTGTCGACGAAGCTCTGGCCGAGCACACCCTGAACGCCGTTCAGGACGTACTTGTTGTTGATGATCTGCACCATCGTCCTCAGTGCAGTGGCGACGGAGCTATCCGTGAACGGCAGCTTGCCCGTGAACAACCTGTTGTACTTCGCCGGACCTGCTGTGCGCGCGTAGATGTTCTCGAACCAGTCCGTCAGGGTCCACTGGCTCTGGTTCGGGCCTGCTCCGACCGACCACGGCACGAGCCCCTT
>JBKPMS010000109.1:0-7370 GCA_046732275.1 Actinomycetota bacterium
ACGAACTCGTCGAGGGACTGCGGCCGCATTCGCAGGGCAAGCGGCGCTACCTCGGGAAGACGCTGCTTCGCCGCGTCTGAGAAGAGGTCGCTCATTCCAGGAGAAGTATGCTCCGCAGCGACTTTTGGCCACCGAAGCGCACGAGGATTTCTCCGAGCCGATCCTGCCCGGGAAGGGCGCGTCGGACTACGAGCGCTACCTGCGTACCGACGACCTGCTCGCGCTCCAGAAGACGCCGGAGGAGCGGGTGCATCCTGACGAGCTCCTGTTCCAGACCGTGCATCAGTCGTCGGAGCTCTGGCTGAAGCTCGGAACGTCGGAGGTTGCGCGGGCGACGGCGCACGTCCGGGCAGGGGAGATCGCCGCGGCCCTCCGCTTGCTGCGGCGCGCATCGCTCTGCCTGCAATTCATCACGCGGCAGTTGGACATGCTCGAGCAGATGTCGCCGTGGGAGTACCAGACCATCCGCCGCGTGCTCGGGCACGGCAGCGGGTTCGACTCGCCCGGTTTCAGAGACGTGCGCCGCGTTACGCCTCCGCTCGGCCAGGCGTTCGAGGCCGCCATTGGCGACGCCGGGCTCGACGTCGTTGAGGTCTACGTGCAAGGACGGCAGCACGAAGAGCTGTACCAGCTCGCGGAAGCGCTGCTCGAGTGGGACGAGCGGATCACTATGTGGCGGATCCGCCACTACAAGGTCGTCGCCCGCATCATCGGCGACCAGGTCGTCGGGACACAGGGGACGCCTGTCGAGGTGCTGGGGAAGATGATCCACCACAACTTCTTCCCTGCGCTCTGGCGAGCGCGGAATCAGCTGACGACGCGGGCAAAAGAGGAAGAGGGGGAGGAATCGGAGGTGCCGGGTCATGGCCTTTGAGCAGCTGAAGGAACGTCGGAGCATCGAGGCGTCGCGCGAGAACCTGATCGTCCTCAGGACGCGTCGCTGATGGCCACGGTCTCCGTTCGCGAGGAAGTCACCGAGCTGCTCCAGCAGCTGATCCGCGTCGACACGACGAACCCGCCCGGCAACGAGACCGCCGCCGCGGAGGTGCTCCGGTCCTACCTCGAGGAGAACGGCCTCGCGTGCGAGCTGTACGCGAAGGTGCCGGAGCGCGCCAACCTCGTGGCCCGCATCCCCGGCCGCGTGGACGGGCCGAAGTTGCTCTTCCTCTCCCACACCGACGTCGTTCTGGCGGACGCTTCCGAGTGGTCGGCCGATCCGTTCGGGGGCGAGCTGCGGGACGGAGAGGTGTGGGGGCGCGGCGCTCTCGACATGAAAGGTCAGGTCGCGGCGAGCGCGGTCGCGCTCGCTTCGCTGGCGCGCGAGGGCTTTGAGCCCGCAGGCGACGTCATCTTCGCCGCGACGGCCGACGAGGAAGTCGGCGCGGGATTCGGCGCACAGTGGCTGTGCGAGACGCATCCCGAGGCAGTGCAGTGCGACTACGTGATCAACGAGGGATCGGGCGACCGTCTCGAGCTCGGCGGCAACCCCTACTTCATGTGCTCCGTGGCGGAGAAGATGAGCGCGCCATTCCTCCTGCGCGTGCGTGGTCGGAGCGGGCATGCGTCGATGCCGGGCATTGCAGACAACGCTCTCGTCAAAGCGGCGCGCTTCGTCACGGCACTCGGCGAGTACCGTCCGGACCGGCAGCTGACGCCCGAGGTCGAGGCACTGCTCGATACGGTCACCGGCACGCGGCCCGGGACGCCCGAGGAGGCGCTGGAGCAGGCACGCGGCATCGGCGAGACGTTCGCGCAGATGGTGGAGCCCTTGCTCGCCATGACGCTGGCGCCGACGATGGCGAAGGCGTCGCTGAAGCGAAACGTGATCCCGGCAATCTGCGACATCACCGTCGACTCGCGACTCCTCCCGGGCGTGATGCCGGGCGAGCAGCAGGCGGTCGTGCGCGATGTGCTGGGTGACGGTGACTACGAGCTCCTGGCTCTGGAAGCGCACGGCGGCACGCGCTCGCCGATCGATACTCCGCTTTGGGCGGCGGTGGAGTCGTGGGTCCAAGAGGTCGAGCCGGAGGCGAGGCCTGCGCCGATCTGCGTCGCCGGATTCACCGACAGCCACTGGTTCAGAGAGGCATTCGGTGCCGTCGCCTACGGGTTCTTCCCGTCCCGCGCGATGGACGCCGAGCTCGCCGCGCGGCTGATTCACTCGGCGGACGAACGTGTGCCGGTCGAGGACCTCGAGCTCGGCGTGAGCTTCATGCGCCACGCCGCCCAGCAGCTCGCTCTCTAGGTTGCGGAATTCGAGTCGCGGTCGATAACGTCGAGCACATGGGTGACGAGAAGATCCGCCTCGGCGGGATGGCGCTTGCCAACGGCGTCCTCGTCCATGGGCCGAAGTCGTGGGCCTGCGCGATCCGCACGGAGGATGGAGCGCTGAAGGTCGCGGCCCGGCGCAAGCGCCACCGCGCGGCGAACGTCGAGAGCCCGTTGCTGCGCGGCCCCGTGCGCCTGTTCGACGCCTTGGCGATCCTCCCGCAGATCCACCGTGCGCTGCCGGAGGCGAAGCTCCCGTTCCAGCGCCCCGGCGTTCTCGCCGCGATGTTCGGCAGCGCCACCGTCGTCAGGTTGGTGCGCGGGTCGCCGAACGTCGGCCCGGCGGCGCAGGAGCTCGTCAGCGGGCTGCTTTCCGTTGCACCGGCTGCGTTGGCCCTCCGTGGCTCGGACGTCGCCGCGTATCACGGCGCCGAGCACATCTCCATCGGAACCTACGAGCACGGCGAGGGTGCGACGAAGGAGCACGAGCGCTGCGGCTCGCACCTCGTCGGCCCGCTGCTCGCGACGACGGTGATCGGCAACGTCCTCGCCTCTCGCGCGCCGGTGGAGCTTCGCACGCCTGCTCGGATCGGAGCGCAGATGCTGGCGCTCGCCGCGTCGACCGAGATCTTCGGCTGGATGGTGCGGAACCCCGACACGAAGCTCGCGAAGGCCCTCGCGAAACCGGGCCACGAGCTCCAGCATCGACTCGCGACTGCGGAGCCGACGCCGGAGCAGCTCGAGGTTGCGGAGGCGGCTCTCGCCGCCTGTCTCGAGCTCGAGCAGGAATAGGCCCCGGTGGCGCTCACCGAGCAAACGCGCGAGCGTCTCTCGCCGGACATCTTCGACCTACCGGTCGAGAAGATGCGCGACGGGTACTACGCCGACGCCTACTTCAACCATGCGCGTGCGACGCTGCTGCAAGACGGCCGCCGTCCGCGTGTCGTCATGCAGGTGTTCCAGAAGAAAGACGCGTACCTCGGGGGGATGGACGAGGCGATCGCGATCCTGAAGCTCTGCTCGCACGATTGGGATGCGCTGACCGTGCACGCCCTGTACGACGGCGAGCACGTCCGTCCGTGGGAGACGGTGATGACGATCGAAGGGGACTACACGGTGTTCGCGCATCTCGAGACGGCGTACCTCGGCGTCCTCTCGCGCCGCACGCTGATCACGACGAACGTCGTCCGCGTGCTGCGCGCGGCGAACGGCAAGCCCCTGATCTTCATGCCGGCACGACACGACCATCACCGCGTGCAGACGGGCGACGGCTACGCCGCTCACATCGCCGGGCGGGTGGTCGGCGCGCCGATCGGTGTCACGACGGACGAGCAGGCGTCTTGGTGGGGCGGACGCGGCATCGGCACGGTCCCGCACTCTCTGATCTCCTCCTACGGCGGCAACACGGTGCTCGCCGCGACGAAGTTCGCGGAGTGGGCGCCAGAGGACATCAACATCACGGTGCTCGTCGACTTCGAGAACCACTCCGTGCAGACGGCCCTCGACGTGGCTCGTGCGCTCGGCCCGCGTTTGTGGGGCATTCGGCTGGACACCTCGGAGACGCTCGTCGACCGCTCACTGTGGAACGAGCTCGGCGACTTCAAGCCGACCGGCGTCAACGAACGTCTCGTGCACAAGGTGCGCGACGCGCTCGACGCGGACGGCTTCGAGCAGGTCAAGATCGTCGTTTCGGGCGGGTTCACGGTCGAGAAGATCACGCAGTTCGAGGATCAGGGTGTGCCGGTCGACGCGTATGGCGTCGGCTCGTCGCTCATCCGCGGTTCGAACGACTTCACCGCGGACCTCGTCCTCACGGACGGACGTGCGTCGTCGAAGGTCGGGCGCAAGTTCAAGCCGAATCCTCGGCTCGAACCCGTTACCTGATCCGCTCGGACGTCGACGCTCAGGTTCGACTTCACGCCGCCGTCCTCGCAAGCCCGGGCCAGCGCTCGATCGGGTCGGTGGAGCGGACGACGTGCATGCCTGCCACCTCGAAGCGCTCGAAGGCGGCATCTGCTTGGTCGGTGTAGTCGACGATGCCGGGCACGACGACGGGAGAGGTGCAGTCCTCGAGCAGGTAGGTGCGGTGGGCGAGCTCCTCCCGCAGATCGTCGTCCTCCAGGAGGTCGTCGATCGTCCAGGCCAGGCAATGACTCTTCGCTTGACCGGCCACGATCACCGCATCGAAGGTGAGCAGCTTGGCGATGAGCTCGGTGTTCCTTCCTGCGAGACGATCGCCGTCCGGTCCCTCCGTCACCTCCGGACCGAGCATCGAATAGTGCTCGGTGAGCGGGTTGTCGCCCTTGACCTGGAAGTCTGGCGAGCTGTAGCGCGCGATCCCGTGGAAGAAGACCGCCTCCTCGACGGCTGACACGAGCGCATGGCCGATGCCACCGAGCATGGCGTGGTAGGGCCAGATGGTCAGGTCGTATTTCCCGCCCTCGGCCAGGCGTTGCGTGTAGTGGGCCAGGTGCCGCTCTGCGTAGCCGACGTCGATCCCGAGCGCTTCGGCCACCGCGGCGTTCGTTCGCCAGCGGCCGTTCGCGACGTCATCCGCGGAGACGAGCGTGTACGGCGCCGGATGATTTCCGCGTTCGTCGACGAGCCAGACCGCGTGGAACACCTGCATCGCATGATGGGTGTCGAGACTCGGGAAGATCTGCGTGATCGCGCCCAGGTTGCGGTAGATGAACTCACACAGCCGGCGGTTGTCGTCGACGGCAGCGGCGCCCGAGCGTCCCGCGACGAACAGCTCGTAACCCGGGATGCAGAACGTGTTCTGGACGTCGACGGCAAGGAGAGCGAGCCGAAAGGCGTCCTCGGCCGCCGGGCGAAGTCCGTGCAGGTCGGCCCATGCCGACGCCGCGCGGGCCCGGTCCTCGTACGGCACCCGCCAGACATCGCCGACACGGCTCGGGTCGAAGTGTGCCGGGAGAGGAAGCTCTCGCATCAGGTCGATGGGTCCGCCAATCGATAACGCGGCGGCGAAAAGCCAGGTTACTCGAGCTGACCTTCTGCCCGACCGTCGAGCCGAACAGGCTGCCCTCGCTGACCGTGCGCCACAGGCGCGTGGCTACGATCCGCCGGTGCATGTCCGGGGGATCCACCATCTAGGCGTCGCCGTCGACGATCTTGATGCCGCGCTGGTGACGTACGGGCGACTGTTCGGTGCCGAGGTCGAACACCGCGCGACGGTCGAGGACCAGGGAGTCCGGGCCGCTTCGCTGAGGGTGGGTTCCGGCCGCGTCGAGCTGCTGGAGCCGCTCGGCGACGATACGCCGGTCGGTCGCTTTCTCGCGAGCCGCGGGCCGGGGATGCATCACGTCGCATACGAGGTCGGCGATCTCGACGCCACGCTCGCGGAGCTGGCCCGGGCCGGCGCCGATCTGATCGACGACGAGCCGCGCCCGGGCCTGTTCGGCCTCGAGGTCGCGTTCGTTCACCCGGACTCGGTGCACGGCGTTCTCTCGGAGGTGGTTTCGAGTGGCTAACCGCGAGCGGGTGCGCATCGAGATCGCCTTCGACGGCGGTCAGATCATGGGAGCACTGGTCACTCCGGAGAGCGCGGACTCCCTCGAGCAGGCGCTCGGGTCGGCGGATCTACGCGCCGGCACCGGCGAGGCGGCGCTCGCGCTCGACGCCGAAGACGGCCGCTACACGATCGCCCTGCAGCGTGTGGTCTACGTCAAGAGGTTCGCCCGCGAGAGCAGGGTCGGCTTCGGGGCGGCCGCGCCCTGATCCGGGAGTTACGCGCGTCAATACCAAGGGCACCTTCAGCCTGATGGCGAACGAGGCGACCCAAGGGACATCAGGCTCTGTTGCTGCGGCGTCGACCGCGGACGTCCGCCGCCTCGTAGAGCGCGCGCAACAGGGTGACCGCGAGGCGCTCGAGGAGCTCTATCTCCTTCACTTCGACCGCATCTACAGCTATCTGCACATGAGCGTCGGCAATCGGCACGACGCCGAGGACTTGACGACTCAGACGTTCATGAAGATGCTCGAGTCGATCAAGCGCTTCCGTTGGAGGTCGGCCCCGTTCTCGGCGTGGCTGTTTCGGATCGCGCACAACCTTGCGATGGACCACTTCCGCGCGTCGCGCCGCTGGCAACCGGAGGAGGAGGTCCCCGAGCCCGTTGGAGACGCCGAGCCCTCGGCCGAGGCGGCCGCGATGCAGACGATCGGCCGCGAGAGCATGCTCGAGCTCATCGAGCACCTCTCGCAGGAGCAGAAGCAGGTGCTGACGCTCAAGTTCGTCTTCAACCTGCCGAACGCCGAGGTCGCGACGATCCTGGGCAAGTCGGAGGGCGCCATCAAGTCGCTGCAGCATCGCGCGCTCGTGTCGCTGCAGAAGCAGATCGCGCAGTCGTAGTGGCGTTGGAGGTCGGCATCGTCGGGCTGCCGAGCTCCGGCAAGTCGACGCTCTTCCATGCGCTCACAGGTGCGCGGGCTACCGGGGAGGTCGGGATGGCCGCGATTCCCGACCCGCGCCTGAGGGCGATCGGCGACGTCGTGCAGCCGCGGAAGGTGACGCCCGCCGCGATCCGCGTCGTGGAGGTGCGCGGCACCGGCCCCGAGCTGCTCGGGAACCTACGGCAGGTGGATGCACTCCTCGTCGTGCTCGACGGCTTCTCCGGTACGCGTGTGCCCTCCGATGACCTCGAGACGCTTCGCCTCGAGCTTCTCGTCGCTGACCGTGACCACGTCGAGCGGCGGCTCGAGCGGGTTGCCAAGCAGGCGAAGTCCGGAGATCAGAAGCTGCGGCAGGAGGTGGCCGAGCTCGAGCGGGTGCTCGCACGCGTCGACGCGGGCGGGTCGCTCGCGGACTGGCCGGGTCAGCTGCCGCCGGAGCTCGAGCCGCTGACGACGAAGCCGCTCCTGGCGGTCGAGAACGGGCCGGCCGGAATCGACCTCAAGCTGGAGGCCGAGCTTGCCGAGTTGCCGCCCGAGGAGGCGGCGGCGTTCCGCGATGGCCGCTCCGCGCTCGAAGAAGTCGTGCGGCGGTTGAGCGACGAGCTCGGCCTGATCAGCTTCTTCACCGCCGGGGACAAGGAGACACGCGCGTGGACGCTGCGGCGCGGTCAGACGGCGATCGACGCTGCCGC
>JBKPMS010000110.1:0-25080 GCA_046732275.1 Actinomycetota bacterium
GAACACGCGCGTGCCGAGCGACGCGGAGGGAGACCTGCACGCGCAGGCCGAGGCGACGCGGGTCGCGGAGCTCGAGATCCTGCGGCTCGTGGACAAGTACGGCATCGACACACTGCTCACCGCCTTTCAGGAAGTGCAGGACTACGTCGAACGCCTGACGCGCCAGCGGATCGCCGAGCTCCCCGACGGCACGTGGGAGACCGAGGACTACATCGACCTCGACCCGTCCAAGGAAGAGGGCCTGATCCCCGTCAAGGTCAAGATGACGATCGAGGGCGACCAGCTCTCCTACGATCTGACGGGTTCCCACCCGTGCATCGGCAGCTTCATCAACGCCGGCTTCGGCTCCGCGTTCTCCGGCGTGATCGCCGGCACGAAGACCTTCTTCCCCGACGTGCCGCTCAACTCGGGCTTCTACCGCGCAGTCGAGGTCGACCTCGGCCCGGAGGGGACGGTCGTCAACGCACCGTGGCCGATCGCCGTCACCGGCTTCTGCTCGGGCCCGTACGAGAAGATCATGAACTCGATCTTCGAGCTCTGGTCGCAGCTCCAGCCCGAGCGTGCGATCGCCTGCTCCTTCAATCTCGAGTATCTGCTCGTCGGCGGCCGCGACGCGCGCCACGACAGCCGGCCGATCTTCATGTGGTACGACTGGATGGTCGGCGGCTGGGGCGGGCGCAACGGCAAGGACGGCTCGAATGCGACCGCGCCGATCTTCGGTGTCGGGCTCGCCGTGCAGCCGCTCGAGGCGCAGGAGCGGCTCTGCCCAGTGCTGACGACCGGCCACGAGATTCTCACCGACTCCGGCGGGCCGGGGAGGTTCCGCGGCGGCTGCGGCGTCGAGAAGGGCGCTCACCTGCGCGAGGCGGAGTCGACGGTGATGTCGTACATGTGCGACCGGGCGCGGTCGATCACGTGGGGGATCGAGGGCGGCCTGCCGTCCATCCCGCACGGCGTCTGGCTGAACAAGGGGACCGAGCGCGAGCGCTTCCTGGGCGCCGTCTTCTCCGGCGTCACGGTGGGCCCCGGCGACGTCTTCACCCGCCCGTCGGCGGGCGGCGGCGGCTTCGGGGATCCGCTTGCGCGCGATCCGGCCGCAGTCTGCGAGGACGTGGCCGACGGCTATGTCACCGTCGAGCGCGCGCGGAAGGACTACGGAGTCGTCATCCGCGAGGTCGACGGCGAGCTCGCGCAGTACGAGGTCGACGACGAGCAGACCGCGCGCGAGCGCGACCGGATCGCCGCGGAGCGGCTCAGCCTTCTGGAGGAGGACCCGGAGTCAGTCGCGGAGCGCTATCGCGCGGGCGAGCTCGACGTGCGCGACCTCGTCCGGCACTACGGCGTCATCCTCGACTGGGGCACGGGCGAGCTGCTGCCGAAGACGACCGAGCAGTTCCGGGCGATGCTCGGGCGCCGGATGGTGCCGCACTGGTCTCGCGTGGCCGCACCGGCGGCGACAACTTAGTCCGGGTCGTCGATCAGGAAGAGGCGGCTGAGGCCGTCGCCCGAGTTGCGGCCGCGGTGGCCTGTGCCGGGCGCCAGAACGAATCCTTGGCCGGCGTCCAGGTGCAGCGGCGAGGAGCCGTCCTCGAACTCGTACTCGATCCGGCCCTCGAGCACGTAACCGCGATGCCCATCGGTGCACCACTCGTCGCGCGCCGCGCCCGCTGAGTATTCGACAATCGCCCAGCGCGAGCCGACGGCGCGGCCGGCCCGCGATCGGATCCCCGGCTGGTCGTCCTCCCAGCCGAACGCGGGGAAGTCGATCGCGTGCGATTCGCTCACCGGGCGATCTTGCATCAACCGTCGAGCCGCTGCTCCAGGAACTCGACGTGGTAGTCGCCGGCGAGGAACGCTGCGTCTTCGAGGAGTTCGAGGTGGAAGGGGACCGTCGTCTTCACCCCGTCGATGCGGAACTCACGGAGGGCGCGGCGCCCGCGCGCGACTGCCTCCTCGCGGTCCCGCCCCCAAACGATCAGCTTCGCGAGCAGCGAGTCGTAGAACGGGGGCACGTGGTAGCCCGTGTAGGCGGCGGTGTCGACGCGGACGCCCGGCCCGCCGGGCACATCGAGCGCGACGACCTCGCCGGGGGAGGGGAGGAACGAGCGCTCCGGGTCCTCGGCGTTGATCCGGAACTCGAGCGACCAGCCCTTGAGCGCGACCTCCTCCTGTCGGACCGAGAGTGGCTCGCCCGCAGCCACGCGCAACTGCTCCTTGACGAGGTCGACGCCGGTGACCAGTTCCGTGACGGGGTGCTCGACCTGAATCCGGGTGTTCATCTCGATGAAGTAGAAGGAGCCGTTGCGATCGAGCAGGAACTCGACCGTGCCGGCACTCGTGTAGTCGGCCGCGCGCGCGAGCGAAAGCGCCGCCCTGGCGATCGCCTCTCTCGCGGCCGGGTCCAGCGCCGGCGAGGGCGACTCCTCGAGGATCTTCTGTCGCCTACGCTGCATCGAGCACTCGCGCTCGAAGAGATGGATCAGGTTGCCGGCGCGGTCGCCGAGCACCTGCACCTCGATGTGGCGCGCGTCGACGAGCAGCTTCTCGACGTAGAGCGAAGCGTTGCCGAATGCGGCTCCGGCCTCCATGCCCGCTTGGCCGACCATGTCGGCAAGCTCGCCCGCGTCTCGGGCGACGCGGATCCCTCGGCCCCCGCCGCCGGCCGCCGCCTTGATCATCACCGGGTAGCCGACGTCGGCTGCGACCTCGAGCGCATCGTCGAGCGACGCGGTTCCTTCTGTTCCCGGGATGGTCGGCACGCCCGCCTGCGCCGCGAGCCGCCGAGCCTCGGCCTTGTCGCCCATCGCCGCGATCGCCTCGGGCTCCGGGCCCACGAAGACGAGGCCTGCGTCCTGGCAAGCCGCGGCGAAGGCGGCGTTCTCGGCCAGGAAGCCGTAGCCGGGATGGACGGCGTCCGCGCCCGTTTGCGTTGCGGCCTGCAGCAGTGCCTCGACGTTGAGGTAGCTGTCGAGCGCGCGCGGCGGGCCGATGCAGACTGCTTCGTCGGCCAGTCGAACGTGGAGCGCCTCCTGATCGGCAGTCGAGTAGACCGCCACGGTGCCGAGGTCGAGCTCGCGGCAGGCTCGGATCACCCGGACGGCGATCTCACCGCGATTGGCGACGAGGACCTTCATTGCGCTCGGCCGCTCAGCCTTCGAGCGCGATGATGTCCTGTCCGGCCTCGACCAGCTCCTCGTTCTCGACGAGGAAGCGCCCCACGACCCCCTCGGCGTCGCTCCTGATCTCGTGGAAGCTCTTCATGATCTCGACGAGGCCCACGACATCGTCGGGCTTCACGCGCTCTCCCTCGCTGACGAAGGGATCGGCGTCCGGGCTCGGCCGGCGGTAGAAGGTGCCCGGGAGAGGCGACTTGATCGTTGCCATCACACGTCCTCCAGGTTCGCCGGTGACAGGGTCTCGCTCAGCGCGCGCTCGAGCTCGATCGCCTCGTCGATCGTCACCTCGCGGAAGCGCACGTGATCGCCGACCGGCCTGAACTGGCCGATCTTCCAGAAGTCGGCATAGACGACCGTGGCGCAGACGATGAATCCGCCGGCCGTGGGGCCGTCAGGGCCGAGGATGACGGGAAGATCGCCGTTCACGTTGACCGCGCCGATGGGATAGCTGTTGTCGAGGATGTTCGAGGGATGCCCGCCTGCGATGCCGCCGCCCTTTCTCGCCCACTCGAACTTGTGTGACTCGAGCCGAATGCCGGTCCGGTTCGAGTTCCGGTCGACCGGCCACTCGCGGCTGAAGAAGGTCTGCATATCTGTCTCGGTGAGGAAGTCCGGCGTCGCCTGCGGTCCGCGCATCGCGCGGACTTCCCAGTCACGCGCGTAGGCCGGGCAGGCGCTCTCCTTGAACCGGCGCGGCGGGCCGCCGTTACCTGAGCCGAGGGGAAGCCGATCGCCGGTCGCCAGGGCTCGCCCCTCGAAGCCGCCCAGGGCGCCCATCGTGTACGTCGCGCGGGAGCCAAAAAGGGGCGGCACGTCGATCCCTCCCGAGACCGCGACGTACATCCGAAAGCCCGGACCGGGGGCGATGCCGATGCGAAGCTCGGAGCCCGCGCGCACCTCGCGGCTCTCCCAAGCGGGCATCTCCTCACCGTCGACTGTGACCGGCGCCTCGGCGCCGCAGACCGCGACGGTCGCGTCGGTGTCGAAGCGGAGGGCGAAGTTTCCGAGCGTCACCTCGAGCCCCGCCGCCGACTCCGGATTGCCGACGAGGAGATTGGCGGCGCGGAAAGCGAAGTGATCCATCGGCCCGGCCGGGAAGAAGCCCTGCGCGAGCATGCCCGGCCGCCCAGGGAAGTCCTGGACCGTCGTCTGGATCCCGCCCTCGAGGACCTCGGCGGCGCTCATGGCACCGGAGTTGCCGCCGCAGCTTCCTCGCGACGCCGGCGCCGCTCGTCGGCCTCGTCGGCGATCGTCGGTAGCCAGTCGAGATAGTCGCCGACGTCGAAGGAGCCCTCTTCGATCTCGTAGCGGTAGCGGTCAGCGTGCACGTCCTCGAAGAGTTGGAGCAACTCGTCCTCTTCCACGCGGTGGAACTTGACGCGATCGCCCGCACGCAGGAGGATCGGGTTCTCGCGGAAAACGGCGTTTCGCGCCTGGAGGTCGTAGATCGGGATCGTCCGGCCGAGCAGCTGGTAGCCGCCGGCCGACTCGACCGGGTAGATCGCATAGCAGGGACCGCCGATACCGAGCGCGCCCTCAGGCGTCCACGTACGCGTCGGGTTGTACTTCGGGACGAAGCAGGCGTCGCGCGGATCGAGCGGGAACATGAACGGGAGGCCGGGGAAGAAGCCGATGAACGCCGTCCATTGCTCGGTCGCGAGCACCGTCTCGTAGAACTCCTCTTCGCCCTCGAGCCCGTTGTAACGGACGATGTACTCGATGTTCGAGCCGGTCTCGGTGTTCGGGGCGTCCTTCCGGATCGAGTTGATGTAACGCTGAACGGCCTGACGTGTCTGCGAGTCGTTGAACGCGAGTGGCAGGCGCACCAGGCGACTCGGGATCTCGATTCCCCGCTCCGTCTGCAGCCCGTCGTGGACGCCTTGAAGATGGTCGACGACATCGCCCGCCGACAATTCGAGCGGGTCGTATGTGACGAGGATGGAGCGGAACCCCGGCGCCGTCTCGACAAGCCCATCCGGCCGGTCCTCGCGCAGCGCTTCGTCGACCGCGAGCACGAAGAAGTTCAGGGTGAGGTCGAACACCATCTCGCCGTACTCGACCTGCACGGCACGATCACCCGCGTAGCGGTACGTGATGCTCGGCTTCCCGTCCTCGGCTGGACGTTCGGCGATGATGGCCGTCGCCACCGCGCTCATGGAGCGGCGATCCTAACTTCTTGCGGCGGCCGTGCCTAACCGGGCGAGCGGTGCGACGTCGATCCCGGCCTCGGCGAGTGCCTCGCGGATCGCTCTCGCGATCGCCGGTGCGTTCGGTGCGTCACCGTGCACGCAGATGCTTTCAACCTCGAGAGGAAGGTCTTCGCCGTCAATGGTTCGGACCTTGCTCTCGCGGGCGAGCCGCACTGCCTTCTCGGCTGTCTGCTGCGGGTCGCGGACCTGTTTCACGCGTTCGATGACAAGCTTCCCCGCGCTGTCGTAGTCGAGGTCGACGTAGCCCTCGGGCACGAACCGCACGCCGGCCGCGGCTGCCGCGCCGGCGACGTCGGGAGGCATCAGGAGGATCACGTCGGGGCCGAGTGCCGCGACGGCCGCGCAGACCGCCTCGGCGTACTCCGGGCTGTCGACGATCATCGTGTACATGGCGCCGTGCGGCTTCACGTGCTGAAGGGACGCGCCTTCGACGGCGGCGAAGGCGGCGAGCGCGCCCGCCTGGTAGACGACGTAGTCCCTCAGCTCCTCCGCTGAGATCGCCATCCGGCGCCGGCCGAAGCCGATCAGATCGGGCAAACCAACGTGTGCGCCGATGCCGACGCCGTGCTCGACCGCGAGCGCCACTGTTTGCCGCATCACGTGTGGATCGCCGCCGTGGTAACCGCAGGCAATGTTTGCGGACGTCAGGTGGGGCATCAGCGCCGCGTCGTCCCCGAGCATCCAACGGCCGTACGACTCGCCCATGTCGGCGTTGAGATCGACCGTCACAGCGCGCACTCCTCGATCTCGAAGCCGAGGTCCTCGAGCATCTGCCAGTCGGCCTCCGCCGTCTGGCCGTTCGTCGTCAGGTAATCGCCGACGAAGATGGAGTTTGCGGCGTACAGCGAGAGCGGCTGCACTGAGCGTAGGTTCACCTCGCGGCCCCCGGCAACGCGAATCTCTTTCCGTGGGCAGACGAAGCGCAGGAGCGCGAGGATCTTGAGGCAGCGCGACGGGCTCAGTTCGTTCATTCCCTCGAGCGGTGTTCCCGGGATCGCGTGCAGGAAGTTGACCGGAATCGAGTCGGCGTCGAGGTCCCGCAGCGCGAAGGCCACGTCGACGAGCTGCTCGTGCGACTCGCCCATGCCCGCAATGAAGCCCGAGCAGGGCGAGATGCCCGCCTCCTTCACCGCGTCCAGCGTCGCGACGCGATCGTCGTATGTATGCGTCGTCGTGATCTCCGCGTGATGATCGACGCTCGTGTTGACGTTGTGGTTGTAGCGATCGACGCCCGCAGCCCTGAGCTCGTGCGCTTGCTCGTGCGTCAAGAGCCCGAGGCAGGCGCAGACCTTCATCGGTTGCTCCTCCTTGATCCGTCGCACAGCTGCTGTCACGACACGCAGCTCACGCGCACTCGGCCCGCGGCCGCTCGCGACGATGCAGTACGTTCGCGCCTTCCGCGACCACGCCTCGCGCGCGCCCGCGACGAGCACGTTCGCGGAGACCATCGAGTACTTCGGGACGTCCGCCGCCGAGACGATCGACTGCGAGCAGTAGCCGCAGTCCTCGGGGCAGATCCCACTCTTCGCGTTGATGATCATGTTCAGCTTGACGAGGCGGCCGAACGTCGCTTGGCGGACGCGGAATGCTGCGTGAAGAACGGCGAGCAGTTCGTCTTCCGGGGCTCGGAGGACAGCAAGGGCTTCTTCGCGATCTGGCGGCTCGTCGGCGAGGGCCTTGTCGGCAAGGTTCTCCCACTGCGTGCCGAGATACGCGCGCTCCTCGAGCAAGAAGGCGAGCCTATCGCGCGTAGCGCGCTCCGTCGGCAACTCGGTGACTTGACAAACACGAGTCGGCCGGTTTTGAATTGTATGCAATCTGGCTGTTCGATATGAACGCTCCTCGATGTTGCGGTAATGGGCTTCCGGATCTCAGTCGACACCGGAGGCACGTTCACTGACGTAGTCGTCGCGGACGAGCAGGGCTGGCTTCGGATTGCCAAGGCCCTGACCAGCGCCGAGCGCGCGTCCGTGGCGATCATCGAAGGGCTCGCCCAGGTCGCGCCCGAGCTCGGCCTCACCGTCGAGGATCTGCTCGCGCGCACCGACGTCTTCACCTACGGGACGACGCGCGCGACGAACGCCATCGTCGAGGGAAAGACCGCCCGCACCGCCTACTTCACGACCGCGGGCTTTCCTGACGTGCTGCTCCTGCGCGAGGGAGGCAAGCTCGACCCATTCCGGCAGATTCCTTACCCGCCGCCGTACGTTCCCCGCTTTCTGACCTTCGAGATCGCCGAGCGGATCGACTCCGAGGGAGACATCTTTGTGCCGCTCGACGAGTCGACCGTGCTCGACGCGATCGACGAGGCGAAGCGGCTTGGTGCCGAGGCGGTCGCGGTCTCGCTGATCTGGTCGATCGTCAATCCCGCGCACGAGCTGCGGATCGGCGAGCTCCTCGATGAACGCTGGCCCGACGTCGCTTACACGCTCTCGCACCGGCTGAACCCGATCATCCGCGAGTACCGGCGCGCTTCCTCGAGCGCGATCGACGCATCGCTGAAGCCGCTGATGCAGAAGTACCTGGCGACGATGGAGCGCGACCTGCGCGAGGCGGGACTGCGGGGTCACATCTTCGTCTCGACCGCCTTCGGCGGCTCCTGGCGGCCGGAGCAGGTCGTCGAGCGGCCCATCTATTCCGTCGGCTCGGGCCCGTCGATGGCGCCCGTCGCCGCCATGACCTATGCACGGGAGGAAATGCCTGAAGAAGCCGCGGACCTGATCGTCTGTGACACCGGCGGCACGACGTTCGACGTCGGGCTCGTCTCCGAAGGTGCGATCAACACGACGGCCGAGACATGGCTCGGCGGCCGCTGGATCGGCCACATCACCGGCATCCGCGCCGTCGACGTGAAGTCGATCGGTGCCGGCGGCGGCTCGGTCGTCTGGATCGACCCGGGCGGGCTCCTCCGCGTCGGCCCGCGTAGCGCGGGTGCCGATCCGGGACCGGCCTGCTACGGCCGCGGCGGCCACGAGCCGACCGTCACGGACGCAGCTGTCGTCCTCGGCTGGATCGATCCCGAGTACTTCCTCGGTGGCCGCCTGCAGCTCGACTCCGACGCCGCACGCGAGGTCGTCGAGCGGGATGTAGCCGCGCGGCTCGAGCTGAGCCTCGAGCAGGCTGCGTACGCGGCGTTGACGATCGCGACGGAGAACATCGTCGCTGCAATCCGCGAGCTCACGATCGCGCAGGGGATCGACCCCCGCGAGGTGGCGATGATCGCCGGCGGCGGAGCCTCGGGCCTGAACGTTGTCCCGATCGCGCGCGAGCTCGGCTGCAGGCGCGTGCTGCTCCCCTCGACCGCAAGCGCGCTGTCGGCGTGCGGCGCCCTGTACTCGGACGTGATCTCGGAGTTCTCGAAGAGTCGCTACGCAGAGACCCGCGCGCTCGACCGCGATCTCGTCAACGCCGCGCTCACCGAGGTGGAGGCGGCGGCCGACGGATTTCTGGAGAGCCTCGCCGACCTGGCCCCCCGCGAGTTGCGCAAGGACTTCTTCGTCGAGGCGCGCTACCGCGCGCAGGTCTGGGAGCTCGACGTGCCGGTCCCGCCGCGTCTCCGAAACGACGAGGACGTCGCGCTCGTCGAGGAAGCCTTCCATGACATGCACGAGCGCGTGTTTGCCGTTCGCGAGCCGGGCCAGTACCTCGAGTGTCTGCTCTGGAAGGTGCGCGCGACCGCCGTGCTCGAGAAGCCGCAGGTGCGTACGCGCGCCGTCTCCGACACCGGCGAGGCGGAGCCCGTCTCCTTCGCAGCCGCCTACTTCGACCGGACGGGACCCGTGAGCGTTCCCCGCTACGAAGGGGGCACGCTTCCCGCGGCGACTCGGATCGAAGGGCCGGCGATCATCCGGGAGCCGACGACGACAGTGGTCGTCTACCCCGACTCGGCCGTGACCGTGACCCCACTCGGCAACTACCTGCTCGAAGTGACTGCCGAGGCGGCGGAACCCGCAGGAGCGCTCAAAGAGGAAGCTGGAGCACTGTGAGCTTCGATCCCGTACTGCTGGCGGTGATCTCGAACCGACTCGACTCCATCGTGCGTGAGATGGAGAACACGTTGCTGCGCACGGGGCGCTCCGCCGTGCTGAACATGGCGCGCGACTTCTCGTGCGCGCTGATCACCGCCGACAACCGATTGCTCGCCTCGGCGGAAGGCTTGCCGGTGCACGTGATCGGAATGGAGTTTCTCGCCGAGGCGGTGACGGACTTACACGACGATCTCGCCGAGGGCGACGCCTTCCTTCACAACGATCCGTACCTCGGCAACACGCACCCCGCCGACCACGTCATCCTGATTCCGGTCTTCTGGGAGGGGCATCACGTCTTCACGGCCGCAGCGAAGGCGCATCAGGCCGACTGCGGGAACGCCCAACCGACGACCTACATGCCGTATGCGCGCGACGTCTACGAGGAGGGCGGTGTGATCTTCCCGGCGGTCCGCGTGCAGCGGGACTACGAGGACATCGACGATGTGATCCGGATGTGCCGGCGGCGGATCCGAGTGCCCGACCAGTGGTACGGCGACTACCTTGCGATGCTCGGTGCGGCCCGCATCGGGGAGGCGCGCCTGAAAGAGCTTTGTGCCCGGTACGGTCCCGAGCTGCTGGCCGAGTTCGTCGAGGAGTGGTTCGACTACTCGGAGCGCCGGATCGCGCACGTCATCTCCGAGATGCCGGCCGGAACGATCGTCGGATCCGGGAGGCACGACCCCTTCGGGCCGGCGCCCGACGGGATCCCGATCAACGTCCGCATCTCGATCGACCCCGACGCCGGCATGATCGAGGCCGACCTCACCGACAACATCGATTGCCTGCCGGCGGGTGTGAACGAGTCGCGCACATGCGCGATGAACAACTGCATGACCGGGATCTTCAACTCGATCGACCCCGACATCCCGCACAACGCAGGCACCTTCCGGCGCGTACGGGTGAAGCTGCGTGAGAACTGTGTCGTCGGCATCCCGAAGTTCCCGCACTCCTGCTCGGTAGCGACGACGAACGTCGGGGAGCGCCTCGTCGTCACGACGCAGCGCGCGATCGCGGACGCGTGGGAGGGATACGGCCTCGCCGAGGGCGCCTGCGGGATCGGGCCCGCCTTCGCGGTCGTCTCGGGCACCGACTGGCGCAAAGGCGACGACGCCTACGTGAACCAGAAGTTCCTGGGCTCGCAGGGCGGCCCCGCGGGCCCGGAGCACGACGGCTGGATCACTTACGGCAACGCCGTCACGAACGGGCTCATGTTCCGCGACAGCGTCGAGATCGACGAGCAGAAGTATCCGATCCGGATCCACGAGATCCGGATCCGTGCCGACTCCGAGGGCGCGGGCAGCCGCCGCGGGGCGCCGGGGACACGAGTGACGTACGGGCCGAAGCACGACCCGATGACCGCCGCCTACGTGACCGACGGGCACCACCACCCGCCGCGTGGGACCCGCGGCGGAGGCGAAGCGGCGGCCTCGATCCCGTTCAAGGTCGCGGACGACGGCGGCGAGGAGCCACTCGAGCCGATCGCGCAGGTGCAGCTAGAACCGGGCGAGCTCCTCGGCCACCTGCTCAGCGGAGGCGGCGGGTACGGCGATCCGAGGGAGCGCGCGCCCGAGCTCGTGCGCGAGGACGTCCTCGCCCGATTCGTCAGCTTCGAGCGCGCCCGCGAGGTCTATGGCGTTGCATTCGCGCGCGAGGTCCTCGACGACTCGCTCCAGATCGACGACGAGGAGACGACCCGGCTGCGAGAGGCGCTGTGAACGCACGCCTCGACGGAAGCGTCGCGATCGTGACCGGCGCCAGCTCGGGCATCGGCTTCGCGATCGCGGAGGCGATGTCCGCGGCGGGCGCAAAGGTAGTCCTGGTCGGGCGCGACAAGGAGCGCCTGGAACGGTGCGCCGAGCGGTGCGCGGTGCACCTCGTAGTTGTGGTCGACCTGACGGCTGACCGTGCACCGGACTTGATCGTCCAAATGACGATGGAGCGGTTCGGCGCCGTCGACTCAATCGTCCACTCCGCCGGCATCTTTTGGCCCAAGCCGTTCGGTGAGGCGCCGCTCGAGGAGCTCGACGATCACTGGGAGGTCAACGTGCGCGCGCCCTATGCGCTCACGCAAGCTGCGCTGCCGCACCTTCGCCCTGGCAGCTCCGTCATCTTCGTCTCGTCGATCGCAGGCCGCGTCGCATTCCCCAACTCGGCTGCGTACTGCGCGACGAAGGGCGCCGTCGAGCAACTCACGAAGGCGCTCGCCGTCGAGCTAGCACCACAGGGGATCCGGGTCAACGCCATCGCGCCCGGAAACATCCGGACGCCGATGAACGAGGAGCTCCTGAAGGACCCCGACTACGAGCAGATGTACCTGGACGGCACGCCCTACGGTCGCGTCGGCGTCGTCGACGACATCGCTCCGCTCGCCGTGTTTCTCGCCTCTGACGCGGCCGACTACATCCACGGCGAAAGCATCCTCGTCGACGGCGGCTGGGCGGCTCGGTAGGTGGGCGAGGCGAGGAAAGGGGTCAATAGAATCGAGTCCCCGGCTGACCGGGTCGGGGAGAGAGGAAGGGAGGCACAATGAGAAAGCGGCTGGCCGTCCTTGGCGTTGCTGGCGCGGCGATCGTGGCGACGATTTCCATAGCCGGCACGGCGTCCGGCGGGAAGGGCGCGGGCCCCATCCTGATCGGCATCTCCGCCGCCAAGACGGGAATCCTCGCGCCGTACGACCTGCAGTCCGGACAGCTCTTCCAGATGCGGATTGCCCAGATCAACAAGTCCGGGGGGGTGCTCGGCAGGAAGATCAACGTCCGCTGGATCGACACGAAGTCGGACAAGGCGCTCGCTGCGACGAACGCCGAAGAGCTGATCAGCAGAGGAGCCGTCGCGATCATCGCGACGTGTGACTTCGACTTCTCGTTCCCGGCGATCAACGCGGCACGTGGCCACAAGGTGCCGGGGATCGCACTTTGTGCCTCGTCGCCGAAGGTCGCCACGCCTGCGATCGTCGGGCCGTACGGCGGCTCGATGGGGCTGGGGTCCGACTCCGAAGGATCGGCCGGCGCCGAGTGGTTCCGCAAGCACCGGGCGAAGTTGAGGCGTGCTTACATCCTCAAGGACACCTCGCTCGAGTACTCCAAGGCGACGGCGGACTACTTCAAGGCCAGGTGGACGAAGCTCGGCGGCAGGGTTTGCGGCGAGGACACGTTCGTCGGCGGCCCGAACCTCGAGCTGTCCTCGCAGGTCACGCGGCTGCGCGGCAAGGTCAATAGCTGCGACGTGATCTATGACGGCTCCTGGCAGCCGTTCGGATCGCAGCTCATCCGGGCGATCCGCGACGCCGGCATCCAGAAGCCGATCCTGACCAACGCTTCCGTCAACGGCACGCTCGTCCGCCAGGTTGCCGGCCGGGTCTCGAACTTCTACGCGCTCGGCTTCGCATGCCTGCCGACGTATTGCGCCGGTACGCAGACGCCGCAAGTGCGTACGATCGCGAACCAGTTCAAGGCGACGTACAAGACGCCGCTCGGGAACCACTATGCGCTCCCGGGCTATGCGCTTGCGAACGCGGTCGTTGCCGCGATCAAGTCGGCGAAGTCGACGAACGGCGAGAAGATGGCGAAAGCTCTCTTCGGCGGGCCCGTCACGGTCAGCTACTTCGGCAGCAAGATGAAGTTCACAGCCAAGTGCCACCGGCCGCAGCCGGCTACGTACTCGGTCGAGTTCTTCAAGAACGGCGTGGACAGGCAGATCGGAACGCACGCCGTGCAGTCGATTCCGTCGATCGGCGACAAGAGCCCGTGCACGGGCAAGCCGCCGAAGGTGCGCTAGCGCTCGGGCGGCCGAAAGACAATGAACGGCGCAGCCGACGGCTCGGGTTCCGCAAGGCTGGTCGCGGAAGGGATCCGCGTCCACTTCGAAGGGGTCCGGGCCGTCGACGGCGTCGACCTGCCGCTCGAGCAGGGTCAGATCATGGGGCTGATCGGCCCCAACGGCGCCGGCAAGACGACCTTCATGAACGCGGTGAGCGGCTTCGTGCCGCTGACGGCGGGCACCGTCGCGCTCGACGGAATAGACGTCACCGGGTGGCCGCCGCAGCGACTCGTCTCGCACGGCCTCGTGCGCACGTTCCAGGACGTCGCCACGTTCCCGGGGCTCTCCGTGTTCGAGAACATCGAGCTCGGCGCTCTCGGGGCCGGGCTCTCACGCCGAAAGGCCCGCGAACGCGCCTGGGAGCTGATCGAGGGCCTGGGCCTCCAGAAAGTGGCACGCCTGCCCGCGTCCGCACTTCCACACGGCAACGAGCGACGCGTGGGGATCGCCCGCGCGGTCGCGGTCGCGCCGACGTTCCTCCTGCTCGACGAGCCGGCGGCCGGGCTCGACGACGCCGAGAGCCTGACGTTGACGGAGACGATCGCAAACCTCCGCGACGAGCTCGGCTGCGGGGTGCTGCTCGTCGAGCACGACATGCGGATCATCTTCCGGGTCTGCGAGCGCATCCAGGTGCTCGACCACGGCAAGTCGATCGCGGTCGGCTCGCCGGACGAGATCCGTAAAGACAGACGCGTGATCGCCGCGTATCTCGGCGAGAAGGGGGCGGAGATTGCTGCGTCTCAATGACGTAAGCGTCCATTACGGGCGCATCCCGGCCGTTCAGCGCCTCTCGCTCGAGGTGAACGACGGCGAGATGGTGGGGCTTGTCGGCCACAACGGCGCCGGCAAGTCAACGACGCTCTGGACGATCACCGGCGTACTGCGGCCCTCGAACGGCAACATCATCTTTCAAGGCCCGTCGATCGTCGGCAGGTCGCCGGACGCGATCCTCCGGCTTGGCATCTCGCTCGTGCCCGAGAACCGCCGGATCTTCGGGAGACTCACTGTCGGCGAGAACCTGCGCATCGGCACGGCCGCTCGGAAGGACCGGCGTCGCGCCGACGAGGACATCCAGAAAATGATGGAGCGATTCCCGGCGCTCGGCACCAACCGCGACCGTTCCGGAGCGAAGCTCTCGGGCGGCGAGCAGCAACAGCTCGCGATCGCGCGGGCCCTGCTCGCTCGGCCGAAGCTGCTGCTTCTCGACGAGCCCACGCTCGGCCTCGGGCCGCTGATCGTCGACCAGGTCTTCGAGATTCTCGCCGAGCTACGCGAGGAAGGCGTGACGATCCTGCTGGTCGAGCAGAATGCCGCGCGGACGATCGAGGTGGCGGACCGCACGTACGTGATGCGATCGGGTGGCCGCGTGCAGTTTCACGGCACGGCGGAGGAGCTTGCGAAGGTGGGCGACTTCGAGACCGCTTACATCGGGATGGCGTAGGAGGGCGAAATGGTCCTCGCTTCCGCAGCCCTTGATGCGCAGTATGCGATCGACTCGATTGCCTACGGCAGCCTCTTCGCGTTGATCGCACTGGCGCTGGCGCTGCTCTTCGGCGTTATGGGGCTGATGAACTTCGCCTACGGCGAGCTGATCATGGCCGGCGCGTACGTAATGTTCTACACGCGGAGCTGGGGCTGGCTGGCGATGATCGTGATGACCGTCCTGATCGTCACGATCCTCTCGCTCCTGATGGAGCTCGTCGCCTTCCGTCCCTTGCGGCGGGCGACACCAATAACACTGCTCATCACGTCCTTCGCCGTCAGCTACGGCCTGCAGGCACTCGGCTGGATGACGGTCGGGAAAGGGCCGCAAAAGGGCGTCGAGCCGTACCCGTGGCTGACGGAGCAGATGGATATCGGGGGCGTGCTGATCTCCCGCTTGACGATCATCACCGTTGCGACGACGCTGGTTCTGCTGGTCGGGATGACCTTGCTGCTCAAGCGGACCACGCTCGGCATCCAGCTCCGCGCGTCGACCGAGGACTTCCGAATGGCGCAACTCGTTGGCGTGAAGGCGAACTGGGTTATCTCGGCGGCGTTCGGGATTACCGGTCTGCTCGCCGGCGTGGTCGCCCTGCTCTACATCTTCCGGACGGGCGCGATCGCTCCCGACATCGGGCAGGGCCCGCTGCTGATCGCTTTCGTCGGCGTCGTCATCGGCGGTCTCGGCAGCCTGTGGGGCGCGGCTCTCGGCGGCTTTGTCCTCGGCGCGACCATCAACGCCCTGCAAGCGACGCTTCCGATCGGTGTGAACAGTCACACGCAGCTCTTCGCGTTCCTCGCCGTGATCGCCATCCTCGTGTTCCTGCCGAACGGCCTGATCTCGTTCCGTCTCGGCGCGATCCGCCGCTGGTGGCGCAGGTTCAGGCCTGCCCAGGCGGCGGAGAGAACGGCGGCGTGAACGGGCTCGCCTCGCTCGAGTCCCTAGCGCGGCGCCTGTGGGCGCCTTTGGTGCTGTGCTCGGTCATCGTCGTCACCTGGGCGCTCGTGGACGTGTTCGGCGACGTCGTCTACACCCGAACGGCCGTGCGGATGCTCCTGCTGCTGCTCGTCGTCCTCGGGCTGCAGATCTTCAGCGGCAACTCCGGCGTCCTCTCCTTCGGTCACGTCGTCTTCGTCGCGATCGGCGCCTACAGCTCGGCGCTCTTGACGATCCCGACTGCGATCAAGGAGTTCACGTACCTGACGATGCCGAGCTGGCTCACGTACTGGATCTTCCCGGCGGAGCTCAGTCCGCTCCAGGGCACGCTCGTCGGCGGCGGCTTCGCAATGCTCTTCGCGCTCATCTGCTCGCCGGCGATCGTCCGCCTCGCGGGGGTGCAGGCCGGCATCGCCACGCTCGCCCTGCTCGTGATCTCCAACGTGTTCATCGTCCAGACCAGTTCGATCACGCGCGGCACCAGCACGCAGATCGGGGTGCCGACTACGACGACGCTCGTGTCGGTGACGGTGTGGGTTCTGGTCGCCATCGCGCTGGCGTTCCTCTTCCAGCAGTCGCGCTTCGGCTTGCGGCTGCGCGCTTCGCGCGAGAACGAGCGCGCGGCGAGGTCGGTCGGTGTCCACGTGCCGCGCGAGCGCGGGATCGCGTGGGTGCTGTCGGCCTTCGTCTGCGGCGTCGCCGGGGCCTTGTACGCCCACTACTTCGTGACGTTCAGCTACCTCGACTTCTACTTCAACACGAACGGCTTCGACCAGGTGCTCCTGCCGATTGCCATGCTGGTGGTCGGCGGGATGACCAGCGTCACGGGGGCGGTGGTCGGCTGCTACCTGGTCACTGTGGTGTTCGAGGTCTTCCGGCGGTGGGAGGTGAATGAGTTCCTCGGCACCAACCCTCCGTCGGGCACGACGAACCTCGTGCTTGCCCTCGTGCTCCTCGTGACGCTGCTCCTGCGACCGCGCGGAATCACGGACGGGAAGGAGGTGCCGTGGCCGACGGAGTGGAGACTGCCTCGGAAGCCCCAGCCCCGCTTCGACATTCTCGAGGCGTACGGCATCCGCCGGGGCGGCGCGCAGCCGGCGGCGAACGAGCCGCCCGCGAGTGCCGAGACGGCAGGAACGGACTGAAGGACCTCCGCGTGAGCTGGGACGAGAAGCCGGTCGTGATCACAGTCGCGCCGACCGGGGCCGAGGTGACGCGCGAGGACAACCCTGCGCTGCCGCACACGCCGGCAGAGATCGCCGCTGACGCACTTGCCTGCGCTGAGGCGGGCGCCTCCGTAGTCCACTTGCATGTGCGGGAGGAGGACGGCACGCCGAGCAGCCGACCGGATCTTTTCGCGGAGGCGATTGAGCGCATCCGGGCGGAGTCCCCGCTGATCACGATGATCTCTACGGGCGGCGCCGTCTGGATGCCGATCGAGGAGCGCACGACCGGGCTCGAGGCAGACCCGGATCTCGCCGGCGTCGAGACGGGTTCGATGAACTTCGGCGAGGATCCGTTCGTCACCGTTCCGGCCGACGCGCGCGGGATCGTCGAACGGGCGACCGAGCGGGGAATCGGCCTCGAGGTCGAGGCCTTCGACGTCGGGCACCTCGTGCAGGCGGTCCGGATGCTCGAGCGCGGTGAGCTGCCCGAGCCGCTCCGAGCGAACCTCGTCTTCGGGGTTCCGGGCGGGATCGATGCGTCGCCCGAGGCGCTCGTGGCGATGGTGCGTCCCTTGCCTCCCGGGACCCACTGGTCGGTGACGGCTGTCGGCCGCCACCAGCGCCGGCTGTTGGCGCTCGCCGTGCTGCACGGGGCGGGCGGGATCCGCGTCGGCTTCGAGGACGGCGTCTACATCCGGCGCGGCCGGCTCGCCGAGTCGAACGCCGAGCTGGTTGCCGATGCAGCGAAACTCGTCCGCACACTCGTCCGCCGCGTTGCGACGATCGACGAGGCGCGGGAGCTGCTCATGGTGCCGCTCCGTTCACGGGAGCTGAGCTAGCGCGGTGGCCCAGCGCACCGCAACGACGATCGAGGAGCTGACCGCCACCTACCTCGAACGGCTCGAGGAGAAGACGCCGGCGTCGCACGAGCTATATCGGCAGGCGAGCCGCGTGCTCTCCGGCGGTGCGAGCTCGCACTTCAAGGCCTGGCAGGCCTTCTACGTCCGCGACGCCAAGGGCTCCCGGCTCGTCGACGTGGACGGCAACGAGTACGTCGACCTGATCATGGGCTTCGGGCCGAACCTCCTCGGGCACTCGCCCGACGTCGTCATCGATGCCGTACGCGACGCGATCGGCCGCGGCACGAGCCTCGCGATTGCGACGCCGCTCGAGGTCGAGCTCGCGCAGACGATCGCACGGCTCGTCCCCAGCATGGAGCAGATGCGGTTCGTCGCCTCCGGGACCGAGGCGACGATGACGGCATTCCGCGCCGCCCGCGCGTACACGGGCCGAACGAAGGTCGCCCGCTTCGAGGGCCACTGGCACGGGCAGCACGACTGGGCCCTAGTCAGCACAGCGCAGGTAGGCTCCGACGAGCGAGCTCCGGCGTCGGTGCCCGACGGGGCCGGGATCCCGTCGAGCGTCCTCGAGGAGACGGTGGTGCTGCCGTGGAACGACGCCGACGCGGTGGCGCCGCACGTGCGCAGCGCGGCGGGCGAGTTGGCCGCTGTGATCTGCGAGCCGGTGCCGTTCTCGAACATCGGCGGCGTCGAGCCGGACCACGAGTTCTTGCGGGCGCTTCGAGAGCTCACGCGGGATCGCGGGATCCTGCTCATCTTCGACGAGGTGATCACGGGCTTCCGGCTCGGGCTCGGCGGCGCGGCCGAGCACTTCGGTTTCGCTCCCGACCTGCATGTCTTCGGCAAGACGGTGGGCGGAGGGTTCCCGATCGGCGTCTACGGCGGCAGGCGCGATGTGATGGAAGCGGTCGTGACGCCAAGGGGCGGGCCGCACGGCGCCGAGACGATCTTCCAGTCCGGCACCTTCTCGGGTGCTCCCCCGGCGATGGTGGCCGGGGTCGCGATGCTGCGCGAGCTCGAGCGGACGGATGCGATCGCTGTCGCAGACTCGCGCGCGGAGGCAATCCGTGAGGGCTGGCGATCGCTCGCGCGCGACCTCGAGCTGGCGGTTCAGGTGACCGGGATCAGCTCCTGGTTCGGGCTGTTCTTCACGGACCGTGAGATCCGGACGCGACGTGACGCGATGACCGCGGACCCCGCCCGCCAGCGGGCGTTCTCGCTGGGGTTGCTCCTGAACGGCGTCTATTTGATGCCATCACACCCTGGCTTCACGTCGGCTGCGCATACAGAGGCAGATGTTCAGCACGTCCTCGAGGCTTCGGAGCGCGTGCTCTCCGACATCAAGGCCGCACACTGAAAGGAGGAGGGCGCATGGCAGGCTGGGTTCTTCCGGCTCTCGGGTACGTGTTCTTGCTCGGCGCGTTCGGCGTGACGCTGAAGCTGGCTCTGGAGCACGTCGAGTGGCAGCAGGTCGTGCTCTGGGCCCCGATTCTCTACGGCGTGTTCGCGGTCGCGTCCGCCGTCTTCGCCGGCACGCGCTTGCCGTTCGGAGCCGGGGGAGGCTGGGCGTTCGCTTCGGCCGTCTGCCTGGTCGGCGCGGGAATCCTGATCTTCGTCGCACTCGACCGAGGCCCGGCCAGCCAGGTCGTGCCGCTGACCTCAGCGTACCCGGTGGTCACGCTCATCGGCTCAGCGCTCTTCCTCTCGGAGAAGATCACAGTCGTGCGCGGGATAGGGACGGCGCTAGTCGTAGTCGGAGTCGCGCTGCTGAGCAGGTGACGCGTCCTAGAGGTCGGTTCGCTCGACGCGTTCGACGACGGCCTCGATCTTGCGCGGAAGCTCTGTCGGGTTGATCGGCACGGTGATGTACTCCACGGCGCCAAGCTCTAGGCCGCGTTGTCGATCGTGCTGATCCGCGCGTGCCGTCAGGAAGACGATCGGGATGTCGCGCGTCTGCGCATCCTGGCGCAGCTGTCTTGCGACGCTCCATCCGTCGAGCCGGGGGAGCATGACGTCGAGCGTGATCACGTCCGGCCGCTCCCGTCGCGCCAGTTCGAGACCATTGACGCCGTCGCAGGCTTCGATCACTCGCATGCCGTGTACTTCAAGCCCGACTCGCCACAGGAGCCGAAGCGACGGGTCGTCCTCGATGACCAGCACCTTGATCAGCTGTGACCCCCCTTGTTCCTCGTGTTTTACGGAGCGCGTCGCGACGGCCGCGCGACTCTCGTCTTTACCTCTCCCGAGTTTTCGGCGGAAAACGCAGACAGCTGCACGAGCTCGTCGTCGACCTCGAGCGCAGAGCCGACGATGCGCTGTGCGCGCAGCCGCACGTCGTCTCCGAGGCCGACCGAGCGGCGCCGGCTCCGCGGGGCCGCCGCGATCCGCTCGACGAACGCCTCGAGCGACCGGCGGTTCGCAGCTTCGCCGTCGAGCCGTTCGATCGCGTCGAGCAGGTACCCGTCCAGCAGCTTCGGATAGAGCAGCTGGAACGCGTGCGGCTGCGAGACGTAGTCGAGCGTCACGGTGTTCGGCCCGAGTGCGAAGACCGCGCCGCTCTGGCCGTCGACGAGCGGGAACGCGTGACGCAGCGCGCGTAGCTCGTCGTCCCGCGACGTGAAGATGTCCGCCTGCGCACGCGTCGGGGCGGCGGCCTGGAGCCGGTCAACCTTCGCGCTGACCTTGGCCCAGACGGCGTGCTGTGCGAGTCCCCGCGCAAGCGGGTCGGCCAACAAGAGCTCGGCCTTGCGTCGTCGCAGCTCCGGATAGGCGGTGGCGTCCGCCGCGGCGAACGCCGCGCTGCGAGCGGCCCATCGCCCCTCCTCGACGCAGGACACCGGAATCCGGGTCTCGCTCACCCCAGGCAAGAGTACGGTCAGATTGAGGATCCGGTTCTGCTTTGCGCCGACGAGCTCCTCGCCGTCGTAGGAGGACGTTCGACTCGAGCGGTTTGCGCGCGAGGAGCTCCGGCACGGCGCCGGCCGCGTCGACCTCGCTCACCCGGAAGCCGAGCGGGATCGCCTCCTCGAGGGTGATGTAGTCCGCGCCGGGCTGCTGTCGCGGGAACAGCGGCGCGACGACGATGCCGCGGGTGCACGGCCGGGTCGCCGAGTTGGATCGTTGAAGTGAGTTTCGTCGACATTCGTGCTCCCTTCGCCTTTGCACAGGAGTCGAGGAGCGCGATGCCGTTCTTACGCACTAGAGGCCGTAGAGCACGTCGAAGTCCGCGCGGTCCTTCGCGGCTTCCTCGGGATCACCGCGAGCGGCAGACTTGCCGCGCCGAAGTGCGGCGACGGCTACAAGCCGAGAACGCGCGCCCAGCAGCGCGCGCACGTCATCCGCAAGCGCATCCTCCGACCAACGAGCTCGCCTTTGCCGCAGCGGCGTGAAGACCCTTCCGTTCTCGTCGCTGACGAGGTAGGTGAGCTCGAGCCGGACATCTCCCTGCTCGTAGCCGGTGCCGCCGTCATCTTCCGAGGAAGGCGCATGCCGCCACCCGTTGGCCTCGAGGAGCTCGCCGATGCGCGGCAGGTCGTCCAGCCACACAGCGATGTCTAGATCGTCGTGTGCCCGTGTGATTGAACCCGCATAGAAGTCGACCGCCCAGCCACCGAAGAGCCAGTACTGGATTCCGGCGCGCTCGAAGATCGCGTTGACTTGAGCGAGCGCAGCCAGCTGTCTCGACGCCAGCTCGTCCATGGCGCGCATTCTGCGCTCGTAAGATCAAGCCGTGCCAGCGGAGACTGTCCCGTCGATGCACGATGCTCGGGACGCCGAGGACAAACGGCTGCTGGACGAGGGGGAGCACGCCCTCCTGCTCGCAGCGTACTTCCATCCCACGCGCGAGCGGTGCTACCTCTGGCTCCGCGATGAGGACGCTGCGAACGAAGCTGCGCAGCGAGTGTTCGTGCGCTTGCTCGGCGAGCTCCGAAGCGGTAAGACCTACACCGTGCCCTTCCGGGTGGTGGTCTGGATGGTCACCGAATGGACACTGAAGGGCTTCTACCCCGTGGCAAGGCAGGACACCCTCCTGCCGGAGGCGTGGCATCCCGAAGCCCCTGACCCGTTCCGAGAATGGGAGGAGCAGCACGATCTCGCCATCCTCATTGCCGACCTGCCGCTGCGCCAACACGAGGTGCTCGACCTCCGTTACCGAGAGCAGCTGAGCCATGAGCAGATCGCGGAGCGGCTGGGGATGACCCGAAATGCCGTCGACCAGGCGCTCCACAACGGCCACAAGAATGTCGCGGAGAAGCTCCGTGGCTGACGTCGTCGCACTGTTCGAGGAGTACGCGGCGGCGTATTCGCGCGGCGACCGCCCGCGGGCGCAGGAATATCTGAACCGCGCGGGCCCGGCAGCCGACGAGCTGGCAAAGCTGATCGACGGCTGGCTGCGCGCAGTCCCAGTGCCCGAGCCTGACAAGGAGACAACGGCGCTGGTGGAGGCGTGGACGGTGGGTCAGCCGCCGCTCGTGGACTTGCGCTCGCGCCGTGGCGTTCGGGTCGACGACGTTGTCGATGCGATTGTGGCCACGCTGTCGCTCGATCCTTCGAAGCGGCCGAAGGTGAAGCGGTATTACCAGCGGCTCGAGCAGGGATTGCTCGACCCGACGCGCGTGAGCCGCAGGGTCATCGCGGTCGTGAAGAGCCTGGTGGGGGAGAGGACGACAGAAGCGCTTGCCTGGCGAGCGCCGGAACTGCGGGTCGAACCTGCCTACTACCGCGTGGGGGCGGAGATGACCACGGGACTAGCTGCGGCGGCCGAACCGGAGCCGGAGGACGAGATCGACCGCCTCTTCACCGGCGGCCACTGACGCGAACGGCGGATTGAGTCGAGTCGGAATCGACGGACGCGTTCGCGCACCGTCATGATGTCGCGCAGGAACTAACGGCGATCCCTCTCAGTCATCGTAACCTGGAGCCGGCTTCCCCCGAAGAGGGTGAGGATCGGCGCCCGACGTGGCGGCGTTCCTCGCTGACGTGACCGTCAGATGGGCCTACCGGGCGATTTGGTGGCTGGCGTTCCAAAATCGTTTCCGGCAGCGGCACTTGTTCCCCAGCGAGACGAAAGAGCTCAGCACAAAACCGCGTACTTGCGTGCTATTCGCGAAGCGGAAGCGGCGGGCTCGACTCGCGACCTCCGGCGTGACAGACCGGAGGTCGCCGGCGATCGTCAAAGGAGTGGGACGAACAAGAGCATCGCGGGGGATTGGTGCCATTCAAAGGAGATCCCTCGGTATGGATCGCCCCTCGCTTCCGGCATCGGAATGATCCGTAGCCCCGATTCTGGGCAGCCAGCTCTGCAGCTTCGATGAAAGAAGCTTCAAGGAGGACAAGCGCGTCACGCTCATCACGCGCCACGACTGGGCTGCGAACAACTCCGATCACGCCGTGCCTCGAGCCTTCTAGTACGGCCAGCAACACCTCAAACGGCGAGGTGGCACGCTTGCGAGTCGACAACCGGGCACCCACGCTAGGTTCCAGCTAGGGATGCAGCTCGAAAACGTCGTCCGGCTCGCGCTCTGGCCGGCGGCGATCGCCGCCGGTGGGGTTACCGCGGCCTTGATTCTCACGAGCGACACCGCCCACTCGGCCGCGCTCACCGCTGCGCTCACACTGCTCGTCGGGCTCTCCTGGTGCGTCACCGGGCTCCTCGAATGGGGGCGCCGGCCTGCGAACCGGATCGGATTGCTCATGGTGATCTTCGGCTTCGCCTGGTTCGCCGGCCGGCTCACCTACACCGACTCGCCGCTGCTCTACACCATCGGGCTCTTCCTCGCCGCGCTCTTCTTCGCCGTCCTCGGGCACGTGCTCCTGGCGTTTCCCTCCGGACGGTTGGATGGACGCCTCTCGCGCGCGCTCGTGATCGCCGGCTACCTCGACACGACCCTGCTGATCGGGATCGGGATCCTCTTCCACAACGGAGAGCCCGGCGACCCGCGCAACCTCGCGCTCGTTGAGGCGAACACGACCCTCACTGACGCTTTCAAGAACTCCGCCCGCTTCATCGGGATCGCGCTCTTCCTCGCGGTGCTCGCGATCCTCGCGCAGCGCTGGCGTCGCGCGACCCCGCGCTGGCGGAACACGTTCGCGATCGTCTTCTGGACCGGCGCCGCCGCTGCTGTCGCCTCGGCGGTCAGCATCCTCTCGAGGACGCCGTACAAGCCGCTCGGAGCCGTCGACGTCGTCGCCTACCTCGTCATCGCCGCGGTGCCGCTCGCGCTCTCCGTCGATCTGCTCCGCGGTCGGCTCGCGCGCGGCGCGGTCGCTGACCTCGTCGTCCAGCTCGGGGACACCCGCGCGCCCGGAAAGCTCCGCGATGCGCTTGCGCGCGCGCTGCACGACCCCTCGCTCTCGCTCGCGTACTGGCTCCCCGAGCGGCGCCGCTACGTGGACGTTGACGGGCGGCCGGTCGAGCTGCCCACTAATCCTCCGCGGGTGGCGACGATCGTCGAGCGGGAAGGCCGCCCGGTTGCTGCTCTCATCCACGACGCCACGCTTCGCGACGAGCCCGATCTCGTCGAGGCCGTCGGTGCCGCCGCCGGCCTCGCGCTCGAGAACGAGCGGCTGCAGGCTGACCTCCGAGCACGGCTCGCCGAGCTGCGCGCCTCGCGAGCCCGGATCGTGGAGGCCACAGACGCCGAGCGGCGCCGGCTCGAGCGCAACCTGCACGACGGGACGCAGCAGCGCCTTGTCTCGATCTCCATGGCCCTCGGGCTCGCGGAGTCGAAGCTCGGCTCGGATCAACACGAAGCGCGCCAGATACTCGAAGAGGCGCGGCAGGGGCTCGGCGCAGCGCTGCAGGAGCTCCGGGAGTTCAGCCAGGGCATCCATCCCGCCGTCCTCACCGAGCGCGGGCTCGGTCCCGCGCTGCGGGAGCTCGTCTACCTCGCGCCGATGTCGATCGAGCTCGCGGTTGACGAGAAGCGCCTACCTCAGCCCGTGGAGGCGGCGACGTACTACGTCGTCGCCGAAGCGCTCGCGAACGTCGCGAAGTACGCGTCTGCCGACGCCGTCTCTGTGACGGTCGAGCGCCGGAACGGCGCCGCGTTCGTCGAGGTCACCGATGACGGGGTGGGCGGCGCCGATCCGGCGAAGGGCTCCGGGCTGCGCGGGCTCTCCGACCGTGTCGAGGCGCTTGGCGGCACGCTTGCCGTCGAGAGCGCGCCCGGCGCCGGCACGCGGCTGCGGGCGGAGATCCCATGCGTGTCGTAATCGCCGACGACTCCGTCCTCCTGCGCGAGGGCGTCTCGCGTCTGCTCGCCGAAGCCGGCTTCGACGTCGTCGGCCAGGCCGGCGACGCCGACGAGCTGCTCCGCGAGGTCGCCGACAAGAGCCCGGACGTCGCGATCGTCGACATCCGCATGCCGCCCACCCACACGGACGAAGGGCTCCAGGCCGC